>NZ_JBBOUI010000001.1:107500-407500 GCF_038005985.1 Solibacillus sp. FSL R7-0682 | reverse complement strand
CGCTTGAATCCAATAGAGCATTTGATCATCCCCGCGCATTAAACGTGGCCAGCCCGTTAGTTCGCCACCTAAAAGGACATCATGACGATCTAACCATTCACAAACGGATGCATTTGAGTAAAGTTCACCTTCATTTTCTAGCTCTGTTTGCGAATCAAAGCGAGCCCACCAATAAAATGTGAAGGGCAATTTACTTAATTCATCTAAGAAAGAAAACGCTTTCTTATTTTCAAACATAGAAACAAACGTCATATTATCGGAAATAAACGTTGTCGTACCCGACTGTGCGCAAAAGTCCGCAAAACTATATGGATTGTATAATTGGAATGGATGTACATGTGGTTCAATGTAGCCCGGTACAATTACCTTTCCATTCATATCTATTACTTCAGTACCTTCTAGATTAATAGGCATTTCTTTTCCTACGTAAACAATACGCTCATTTAAAATCCAAATGTTTCCTGTTATCCATTGCTTCAACATGCTATGTAGATACTTTGCATTTTGTAGCACCAAATTAGGAGCTGCCTTACCATCAATTATACTTACTTGTTTACGAATATGATTTATTTTCCATTTAATTTCTGGCATTCAAAATTGCTCCTTTCAAAATTTCTGTATGACCTAACTTATTCATACAATCTTTATTAAATTTGTCGAATATCAAACATTTTCGAACATATTTTTATCGTAACATAGCACTTTCATAAAGCAAAGCATTTGCAAGGTAAATATTTACAAAATTTAGTATATACTCTTTTTAAAAAATAGTATGCTAGCATTTAACCAAAGAAAAATGGCAACAGGGAAATTCTGTTACCATTTTCATTTTTATATTTAAGAAATTGTGATACCTGCACTTGCTGCACCAGTAAGCGTTGTGATTGCAGTAATACCTGTTCCTGAAACAGAAAATACCATTACTAGACGATCGCCCGCTGATACTGGGACATTAGCAGTTGCTGTACCTTGGTATACTGTACCTACAGATACAACGCCTGTAACTGCTGGTGTTAAATTTACTGCAGCTCCTGTAGCAGTAAATGTATTACTTCCTGCAGGGGCACGGTAAACTTGTGCTCTAATAGTAGCGTTACCTACAACCGTCACCCCAAGTGTTTCTGTAAATGTTGCAGAAATCGCTGTAATATTACCTGTGCGTGGAACAGTGAAGGCTTCTGTTGTTCCATTCACTAATGGTAAGTTGAGTGTATTTCCTACTAGCGTAATACCGGGAACAGAAGTACCAAAGCCAACTGCACTTACTGTACCAACTAAACCAGTGGCAAGTGTTACTAATACAGCAGGGACAATCCCTGAAGAAAACGGGATGATGGAACCTGTATTTCTTGGAGGACATACTGTGCTAGTTGCTCTAAATGGTCCTAATGAAAAACATTGGTTCCCGCATGGAGTAACATGACCAGACCAACCACTATATCCACTATTCATACAATTACACATACTTTTCACCTCCCTTCTTCCGTATTCTATTCATGAAAAAATAGAATTGAAGGGCAAGTATCTAATATGATGTTATAGAAATTTTTTCCCTAAACATTAGTCTATATAAGAGGATAATTAATAAACCCAAATCACTTTCTTTTGGCGTAATTACTATTTATAAACTTTTTAACCATCTTTCGAAACAGGGTTTACTTACGGAAAAGATTGAAAAAAAGACTAGTCTTGTGTTTTTTATTCTCAACATCAGTAACATGCTCTTCTTCTATTGGTATTATAATTTGTGGATGTGTTTCAGGGAGTTTTTCCTCTAGGGGAATTGATTCTTGTATTACATTTTCCGCTGGAGTTTCACGCTTATTAAAAAAAGTCTGGGTTGGAATATTGCTTTCAAATATAGATGATTTCCTAGGGGAAAAAGGATTGATTGGTCCTTGTTTATTAACTTTATTGCTTTCCTCTGTTTGGTTTGATTTTTCATTCCTTATTTGCTCAAGAGGGTTTGTTTTTAGTGAATTACTTCTATTTAAATTATTTTGAGTGATATTTGAACGGGTATTTATAGACTGGAAGTAGGCTGAGTTAAAATGGCTTTTTTTATTAAGTATATAGTCATTTATTTCCGTCTCTTTATTTTCCTCTATCGGTTTAAGTTGACTTACCTGACTGGCGAGATCCTTTAACTGATAATATGACAGCTGCTTTTGCTTTGTTTCAGGCATTCTCTGCTTTACTGTTTGCTGTGAAGAATCTGTATTACTCACTAATTTATCCGCAGCATTGGTTTTTAATAATGGAATTTCCGTCATTAATTTGTTTACTACAGATAAAAATTCTTCTACATTTTGATTTAATGAAGTTAATTGGACCATAAATTGTTTAACCTGCTTGTCATTTCCGCTCGTTTCTGACAATTGTCCCTCACCTAACACATCACCTAGTGAATCTATCTCGGAAATTCTTTTTTTAAGCTCTTCAAATTCATCTTTAATTTCTAGGAAGTCTTGCATTGAAGTACCATTCTTAAATGTTGTTAACAAATTTTTATATGCCAAGATTCTCAACTTTAATTGCTCAACTTCCTCAATAGTGTAAAATTTAGAATTTTCCACCATAACCCACTCCTTTCATTCTAAATATTTTATTAAAGTAATAACCCTTCTGTTACTACACAAATAACAATCATCCATTTAATTAAGGCAATTAGTAGATTTTAATATAAAAAGTTTGCAAATAGTTTGTCTGCCTATGCACCTCTATCAACACGTCATATTATAAAGACGAACGATAGAATAGAGGGAGGTGTCAAAGAATGCAGGAAACTACGTCATCCCAAACAAGAGAGCTTATTTGTATAAATGTTGAAAAGGTATATGACTGGGTAGTAAAAGATATGTCTTTCGAATTTTCTCCTACGAGTCCCATTAGCTTCCCAGGTTTACCAGCGGATGCAAACCTAACAGGTGCGCGCGTAACATGCCATGTTACTCCTGATGAACTAAATCCAATTGTCATTATGAATCGAGAAAATCGAAATTTCACTATTGATGGATCATCAGTATGTTTACAACAATTGACAATTCAAAAGAATTTCACAGTTACAATTTGCCTAACATTAGCAAATGGTACAATGTACACTAGTACAGAATTTGATATTTCTCGCTGTGAACACGTTGTAATGTGTGCACCAAAAGGTACAAATGTTGATGTTACTTATACAGACCTTGATTGCTTCGTATGTTCAACAGGTACACTTGCCCTAACTAGTGCAGGATTAGTTTCATTTGAGAACTTATCGCTCTCCGTATCCGTTTGTCAAAGTATTCAATCTACGTACCCTGTTACTGTTGAATTTTTAGCAGATTACTGCGAGCCAAGAGCAGACTTACCATTTGCTTGTCCACCAGCTGGACGCCCAAGCAATTGTTCTGTGGTTTTCCCATAAAGTATTTGAATAAGTGCTAACTTACAACTACAAATCATAAAATAAGGAGAGGGGAACCCCCTTTCTTTATTTTATGATGTCATTATTTTAAAGGAGGCTGTTTGATGACACCTGAAAAAAAACAGCTAGAAGAGAAAATAAATGAACTTCAGCAGCAAACAAAGTATTATGTATTGGAATTTAAAGATTTATTAAGCAAATTGCATATAAACAAAGACATCCAATTAATCAGCTACTTTACCTCCTCATTAAACATTTCCCAATCATCTGAAGAAGAGAGTGTATGTTTAGGCTCTTACCATATTTGGAATATCGGTAATGTCCCAATAATCAATCCTTCTATTACAATACAGCTACCAGAAAACTCACCTTTTACATTTACCGGAAGATATGTATACAATCATTTTCATCAAGGTTTAAAACGTCCTAATGAGTGGTTGCGAATAAAAAATCCCGATAATAAAGATATTTATTCCTTTAAACCTCTTGAAAAGACAGTACTAGAACCGAATGAAAAAATAACGTTTGAAAACTTCCAAATAAAATGGCTTTCTAATACGCCCTATTCTGGGAGTATTACTGGTTTTACATATTGCGAACAACTACAAGAAGGGATTCCTGTAGTTAATCCCATTAATTTAAGTATTGTAGGAGCCGAAAAGGAGGAGTAATATGGAACATTTAGAAGATCACATTTTGCCAATAGAACATATTATTAATCAATATGTGAAGGAACACTTATCCGATTTAAAGGAAAATCAAAAAGAAAACAATAATAGTTTTATTTTTTTAGAAAAAGGCTCTTTAAATCTACTTTTAACTTCCCTTTTATCAATGGCGACGAATTCCACAGTCAATAATGAGAATGATGTGATTGTTGAATCAATATTATTAGAAAAACTAGATAAAATAATAGATGAAAGTAAAAATGATTTCGAGTCAATTTTAGATTTATTAAGGGAGAAAACTTAACTGGAGGGGTAATAGTGAATAAAGAGTGGAATTTAAATTTAGATCCTCTTCAATTACAACAAATGATTATCTTTTTAAAATCTGAAATAGCTAAATATAAAAACGAAGTAGCTCAATTAAAAAACAACGACTATTACTCACTTTCACTAACCTTTGAACAAGAAAATCTTCAATTAAAAGAACAAATACGTGAACTTTCAAAGCAGATTTTAATAATTGAAAGAACTTATCAAAAGGAAATAGCATCCTTTCAAATAGAGGCTCAAACATATGAGCATAAAAGAGCTAAGCTAAACAATTCGATACAGCGCTTAGTAGCTGAAAAGGAGCAATTAAAAACAACGAATCAACAACTACAAAACGCATTAAAAGAAACACAACATTTTAAAAAAACATCAGAATATTATTATCTAGAATCATTTGAAAAAACATTCCCTAACTTTATTCAACAAACCTATGATCAATTTCAGTCCATACAAAGCCAATTAAATAACCACCTTGAAGAAGTCCTAACTGCCAAAAAAGATATACTCGAGAATTTAAAACAAGAAGGCGAACAAATAAAACACTTGTTAAATGAACTAAATATTACGAACAAAGATGTCATTGGAATCCAAGAAAGGGATAATGAAAATCTGAGTACCTTACCCGATTTAGAAGAAAGAATGAAAATTGTCTATAGTAAAACAAAATTATTTGAACAACAATTAGAGGAAAAATTACAGATGTTACATACTTTTGAAAAGCAATTTAACGAACTAACAAATGACTCGAGTCAAAATACCGAAATAAAAACTACTCAAGATTAGGTACATGCTTGAGTAGTTTTGTTTGTTATTTAAACGTACGCCATCCGATATCTTTACGATAGAAGAAGTTGTCCCATTGTTTTTTTGCTAGCTCTTCGTATACTTTTTCCTGCGCTTCTTTTAATGTAGATGCTTCGGCTGCTACTAATAGTACGCGTCCACCATTACCTACAAACGCATCTCCAACAAGCTTTGTTCCTGCATGGAATACTGGTAGCGTTATATCAGTTAAATTAGGTAATACATTGCCCTTTTCAACATCTCCTGGGTAGCCTTCAGCTGCGACTACAACACCTAGCATCGCTTGTTCCTTCCATTGTAAATCAAACGGCTTTTCGTTCATTAATGCAAGCATGAATTCACCGAAGTCTGATGCCATACGTGGCAGGACAACTTGTGTTTCAGGGTCGCCAAAACGGGCATTAAATTCAATAACTTTTGGACCTTTCGTCGTTAATATTAAACCCGCATATAAGATTCCAGTGAACGATACGCATTCTTTTTCCATTGCCTGTACAGTGGGTACAACGATTGTATCGTAAGCTACTTTCACTACCTCTTCGGAAATTTGTGGCACTGGAGAGTAAGCACCCATTCCTCCGGTATTCGGACCTTTATCACCATCATACGCACGCTTATGATCTTGTGCGATCACCATCGGATAAATTTGCCCTTTGTGAACAAATGACATAAAGCTGAACTCCTCGCCATCAAGGAACTCTTCAACAACAACACGAGAGGAAGAGTCACCAAAGCGTTGGTTGCCGATCATATCCTCTACCGCTTCAATTGCTTCTTGTTCTGTCATTGCAACAATTACACCTTTACCAGCTGCAAGCCCATCCGCCTTAATAACGATTGGTGCACCTTGTTCTTTAATGTAAGCTACCGCTTTGTTTGCTTCTGTAAATGTTTCATGAGCAGCTGTTGGAATACCGTATTTATTCATCAGCTCTTTTGCGTACGATTTTGAGCCCTCAATTTGTGCTGCTGCTTTTGATGGTCCAAAGATTACTAAGCCTTGCTCGTTGAAATAATCGACAATTCCTTCTGCTAACGGTTGCTCAGGACCTACAAAAGTTAGTGCAACATTATTTCCCTTAGCAAAGTCCGCTAATTTTGTGAAGTCTAATGCGTCGATTTCAACGATTTCAGCATCGTTTTTCATGCCGTCATTACCTGGTGCGACGAAAACCTTTTGTACAGACGGTGCATTGTTAAATTGTTTTGCGATCGCATGCTCACGACCACCACTACCAATTACAAGAATATTCATATTGACGTCTCCTTTTAAGCATAATCATGTTACTCTACACATCTAGCAAATTATTTGATTTTAATAAAAAAACGCCCGCCAAAAATAGGCGAGCGTTTTTCATTAACGGTCGTTCACACTGCTCTACCCGACCAAAAGTAGTGCAGTGCTTCTTACAATTAATGTATCGTTATTAAGCTGCATCCCCCGGCCAAAGTTGATGCCTCTTAACAAATATTGAACGGTGAGACCCGGCCAAGGTCATCCATTCCGTCTTACTTACCGTCCTCCCGGCCAGAAAGAACAAGTAAATAAAGAGCATTTGCAAACGCTTCTGCTAACGTCCGGCCAGAACATTAGCGAAACATTATTCTATTATAACGGTTTCCTCCATAGAAAACCACTGTTTTAACTGCGAATGTAGATTTTACATACCTTTACGACAAATTAGTGCTTGAAGTGACGAACTCCTGTAAATACCATTGCGATGCCATATTTGTTTGCTGCATCAATTGATTCTTGGTCTTTAATTGATCCGCCTGGTTGGATAATTGCTTTAATACCAGCTTTTGCAGCCGCCTCAACTGTATCACCCATTGGGAAGAATGCATCAGATGCTAATGCTGCTCCACATGCTTTTTCGCCTGCTTGCTCGAATGCAATTTTCGCTGCACCAACACGGTTCATTTGACCTGCGCCAATTCCTAATGTCATTTGCTTGTCTGTTACTACAATCGCATTGGATTTAACGTGCTTCACAACTGCCCATCCAAGTTGTAATGCTTCCCACTCTTCTTTTGTTGGTTCGCGGTCCGTTACAACTTTAATTTCTGCATTACTGAAGTCATAGCGATCTGGTTCTTGTACTAACAATCCACCTTCAACAGCGACTACATTGAATTGATCTTGCTTTTCTTGGGCAAAATCAATCGTCATTAATCGAATATTTTTCTTCGCTGTTAAGATTTCCAAAGCCTCTGCTGTAAATCCTGGAGCAATGATGATTTCTAAGAAAATGCCTGATAATTTTTCAGCCGTGCCCTTATCTACTTCCATATTTAACGCAATAATCCCGCCGAAGATAGATGTTGGATCTGCTTCATAGGCTTTGTTAAACGCTTCTTCAATAGTTGCGCCTGTCCCAACTCCACAAGGGTTCATATGCTTCACTGCAACTACTGCTGGCATTTCGAACTCTTTTACAATTTGAAGTGCAGCGTTCGCATCTTGAATATTGTTGTAAGATAATTCTTTCCCATGTAGTTGGTTTGCATAAGCAATTGAGAAATCAGAGCCTAAGCGTTTTGCATAGAAAGCTGCTTTTTGGTGAGGATTTTCACCGTAACGTAATGTTTGCTTTAACTCATATGTTAGTGTTAAGTTTTCTGGGAATTCTTCGCCAATTGCATTTGATAAGTGGTTTGAAATATACGAATCATAAGCAGCTGTATGGCGGAATACTTTTGCCGCTAAGCGACGGCGAGTTTCTAACGTTGTTTTACCATCTGCTTTTAATTCCTGTAATACAACATCATAGTCAGTGGCATCTACAATCACTGTTACATAGTCATGGTTTTTCGCTGCTGAACGTAACATTGTTGGCCCACCGATATCGATGTTTTCAATTGCATCATCCCATGTTACATTTGGCTTTGAAATTGTTTCAACGAATGGGTAAAGATTTACACAGACGATTTCAATAGGTTCAATGCCATGTTCCTGCATTTGTGCTACGTGGCTCGGCTCATCGAACTTCCCTAAAAGACCACCGTGAATCATCGGGTTTAATGTTTTTACACGCCCATCTAAAATTTCAGGGAACTTTGTTACTTCGTCTACCGCTGTAACAGGTACACTGTTATCTTGTAATAATTTTTTCGTACCCCCAGTTGAAAGTACTTCATAGCCAAGTTCTACTAATTCTTTTGCAAATTCTAAAATTCCATTTTTATCTGAAACACTAATAAGTGCACGTTTCGTCACGATTAGGTCCTCCAATTTGTCTACATTTTGAGTCATTTTTTGGTGAAGAATTGCCCTCACAGAAGCTCCTCATGCAAAATTTACTGCTCAAATAACTGCTTTAATGTTGTCGTATATAGCGCATGCTCTAGTTTATGTACGCGCTGTTCTGTTGCTTCTCGGTCACCATCGACAATGTCAACCGCACCCTGTGCAATAATTTTCCCTGTGTCCATACCGGCATCAACGTAATGAACGGTAACCCCTGTAACTTTCACACCATGATCTATCGCCTGACCAATTGCATCTTTACCTGGGAAGGATGGAAGTAGGGAAGGATGAATATTGATAATGTGATTTTCATAAGCGTCTAATAATGTTGTTCCAATCAAGCGCATATAGCCAGCTAATATAATCCACTCAATATTTCTTGCTTGAAGTTCTTCAATAATTTTTGCTTCGTAATCGGCTTTATTTTCAAATGTTTTTGGTGTTATCTCTAACACTGGTATGTGAAAGTTTTTTGCACGTGTCACAACGAAGGCACCTGGCTTATCTGTAAGTACAAGCTCGATTTTCGCATTTAATTCACCGCGCTCAATGCTTTCAGCAATCGCTTGAAAATTACTTCCGCTCCCAGAAGCAAAGACGGCGATTTTTGTTGTCATTACACTAAGCTCCCATCATGTTCACCTTTGAAAACGACACCTTCACCCTTAATTACACGACCAATCGTATAGGCTTTTTCGCCATTCGCTTCAGCAGCTGCAATGACTTTATCTACTTCACTTGCTGGCACCGCCAATACAAAACCAATTCCCATATTGAATACGTTATATAAATCTTTATCTGCAAGTGCACCTTTTTCTTTTAAGAACTCAAAGATGCGCAGTACAGGCCAAGAGCCTAAATCAATTTCTGTTGCTAATCCTGCTGGCATCATACGTGGAAGGTTTTCATAAAATCCTCCACCCGTTACATGCGCACAACCATGTACGTCTGCCGCCTTTAGTGCTGCTAATACTGGTTTAGCATACAGCTTTGTAGGTACTAATAAAGCTTCACCAATCGGACCAAGATCTTCAAAACCTTCAACCACTGCATCTACCGCTAATTCATTATCCGCGAATACAATTTTACGAACTAAAGAATAACCATTTGAGTGAACACCACTTGAAGCAAGACCAACTAAAACGTCTCCTTCTACAATGTTTTCTCCTGTAATAATATCTGCCTTTTCACAAGCACCTACTGCAAATCCAGCTAAATCATATTCATCTTCCTCGTAAAGGCCAGGCATTTCAGCTGTCTCTCCGCCGATTAACGCTGCACCAGATTGCACACAGCCATCTGCTACACCTTTCACGATTTGCTCAATTTTTGCAGGCTCTGCTTTTCCAACTGCTACATAGTCTAGGAAATATAGTGGTTCTGCGCCTTGTGCAACAATATCGTTGACACACATCGCAACACAGTCCACGCCGATTGTATCGTGTTTATCTACCATGAAAGCGAGCTTTAATTTTGTCCCAACACCGTCAGTCCCTGAAATAAGAACGGGTTCCTTTAAGTTTAATGCAGATAAATCGAACATGCCGCCAAAGCCACCGAATGTACCCATCACACCTAAACGATTTGTGCGCTCAACGTGCGATTTCATACGTTTTACTGCTTCATAACCTGCTTCAATATTTACGCCTGCTTGTTCATATGCTTTTGACATAATGTACTTGCTCCTCCTTAAATTTAAAGGGGTGTACCCGTATTCCTATACGAGCACAAGCCCTTCCTTAACCACTTAACAGTCTTTTTCATGTGGTAATACTGTGTCTGGGAAAATTTCTGTTGGATATTTTCCTGTGAAGCATGCCATACAAAGTCCTGCATGTTCATCTTCGAATGGACGATTTGTAGCACGAACTAGCCCTTCTACAGATAGGAATGTTAGCGAATCCGCTTCAATCGCCTCACGTATTTCCTCTACTTTATAGCTAGATGCAATCAGTTCTTCATGCGTCGATGTATCAATTCCGTAGTAGCAAGGATCTGTCATAGGTGGAGAGGAAATAACAACGTGTACTTCTGCTGCTCCTGCTTCCTTTAACATACGGACTATACGTTTTGACGTAGTACCACGGACGATTGAGTCGTCAACCATGATAACTCGCTTTCCTTTTACGACTTGTACGACTGGTGAAAGCTTCATTTTCACACCGCGTTCACGTAATTCTTGCGTTGGCTGAATAAATGTACGACCCACATAACGATTTTTAATTAAACCTAATTCGTACGGAATGCCGCTTTCTTCTGAGAAACCAATGGCTGCAGAAATCGATGAGTCTGGTACTCCTGTCACCACGTCCGCTTCAATATGTGCACATTCTCTGGCTAGTTCTTTTCCCATACGTTTACGTGCCATATGAATATTAATGCCATCAATATTTGAATCTGGTCGAGCAAAATATACATACTCCATTGCGCACATCGTACGTTTTTCTGCTTCTACAAAGCTATCTACTTCAAGCCCATTATTGGAGATAATTAATAGCTCTCCTGGCTCTATTTCACGAATATATTCAGCCCCAATTAAATCAAAGGCACATGTTTCAGAAGCTACCACGTAAGCCTCGCCTAATTTCCCTAAAGAAAGAGGACGTAAGCCATTGCGGTCACGCGCTACAATCATGCTATCATTCGTTAATAAAAGAATCGAAAAGGCACCTTTTAATAACGATAATGCATTTTTCACCTTTGCTCGGAATGGTGAATGAGATGATTTTTTTATTAAATGCACAACAACTTCGGTATCTGACGTTGAGTTGAAAATGCTACCAGAGCGCTCTAAATATTGCTTTAAATGAGTCGCATTGACAAGGTTTCCGTTATGGGCAATCGCAAGGGACCCTGTAGATGAACGGAATAAAAGTGGCTGTACGTTTTCAAGCCCTTTACCACCCGCTGTTGCATAGCGAACGTGGGCAATGGCAGCATGCCCTGTTGCTTTTCGCAGTTTGTCTTCATTGAAAACGTCATTTACAAGACCTTCTCCACGTACTGCTTGAAGCTGCTTACCGTCAGTAGTAACGATACCAGCTCCTTCTTGTCCACGGTGCTGCAATGCATGTAAGCCGTAATAGCTCAAATGTGCCGCATCATTGTGGCCCCAAATTCCGAAAACGCCACATTCTTCATTTAAGCCTCTGATTTCAGCAAGCATGGGATTGCTCCTTTCCAAGCAGAGCGGAATTCCTCCACAGTACCTTTAACAAGCACACCTTTGTCACCGTTAATTTTAACGATTGCATCCGCTGTTACAGTACCGATGTTTTTCGCATCAGCTACGATGCTTTCGAATGCTGCCGCGTTTTCCTCTTTTACTGTTAAGACAAAACGAGATTGAGATTCTGAGAATAATGCCGTTACCGCTGACCCTGTTAGCGTTACATCCACACCTAAGCCTTTTGCAGCAAATGTTTTTTCAGCTAAAGCTACCGCTACGCCACCCTCAGAAACGTCATGTGCTGATTGCACAAGTCCCGCTTGAATGGCTTCTAAAATTGCTTTTTGACGAGCTGCTTCTACTCCTAAATCAATGGCAGGCGCTTTTCCTGAAATCGATCCATTCATTAGCTTTTGTAATTCTGATCCACCGAATTCCGTTGATGTATCACCAATTAAGTAAACGATATCTCCAGCCGCTTTTACTTCCTGTGTTGTTACATGGGCTAAATCCTTTACTAAACCAACCATACCAATTGTTGGCGTTGGGTAAACCGCTTCACCAGAACGTTCATTATACATTGATACGTTACCACCGATAACTGGCGCATCTAATGCTAAACATGCTTCTGTAATTCCGTCTGCAGACTTTTGAATTTGCCAGAAAATTTCTGGTTTTTCTGGGTTACCAAAGTTTAGGCAGTCTGTAATTGCAAGTGGTTGTCCACCAGAACATACGATGTTACGTGCTGCTTCGGCAACAGCTATTTTTCCACCTGTTGTAGGATCTAAATAGATGTAGCGAGAGTTACAATCCGTTGTCATCGCTAACCCTTTGTTTGTACCACGTACGCGTAAAACTGCTGCATCAGAGCCTGGTGCTACTACTGTATTTGTACGTACTTGATAGTCATATTGATCATAAACCCACTCTTTTGAAGCAACAGTTGGTGCTTTTAATAGAGCAGTTAATGTTTCCTTGTAGTCGTTCACAGTTGGCTCAACATTATCCATTGCTTGGAACTCAGCAAAATATGCAGGCTCTACATCAGGCATATTGTATACTGGTGCATCTTCTGCAAGTGCATCTGCAGGAACTTCTGCTACTACTTCACCATTGTGTAATAAACGAAGCATTTTATCGTCTGTTACACGACCTACTGCTACAGCGTCTAAGTCATATTTTTCAAAGATTGCTTTAATTTCTTCCTCACGACCTGCTTTTACGACGATTAACATACGCTCTTGTGACTCTGATAACATCATCTCGTAAGCTGTCATATTTGTTTCGCGTTGAGGTACTAAATCTAAATTCATTTCTACACCAGTACCAGCTTTAGAAGCCATTTCTGCTGAAGATGAAGTAAGGCCTGCCGCACCCATATCTTGAATACCAACTAATGCGTCCGATTTTACGACTTCTAAGCATGCTTCAAGAAGAAGCTTTTCCATGAATGGGTCACCAACTTGAACAGCTGAGCGCTTTTCATCCGCTTCCTCTGATAATTCTTCAGACGAGAATGTTGCACCATGAATTCCATCACGCCCTGTTTTTGCCCCAACGTACATGACAGTGTTCCCTACACCAGCAGCTATACCTTTTTGAATGTCCTTATGGTCGATTAATCCAACGCACATAGCATTTACTAATGGATTGCCTTCATAGCAAGGATCAAATTGAATTTCTCCACCTACTGTTGGAATCCCGATACAGTTTCCGTAACCTGCGATCCCAGCGACAACTTCCTCAAATAAATACTTACCGCGCGCTGATTTTAATTCTCCAAAGCGTAGAGAATTCAGCATTGCGATTGGGCGTGCACCCATTGAGAATACGTCACGGATAATCCCACCAACCCCTGTTGCTGCACCTTGGTATGGCTCGATTGCTGAAGGGTGATTGTGTGATTCCATCTTGAATACAACGGCTTGCTCATCACCGATGTCAACGATACCAGCGCCCTCACCAGGTCCTTGCAACACTTGAGGACCTTTCGTTGGGAATTTACGTAATACTGGCTTTGATTTTTTATATGAGCAGTGCTCTGACCACATAACGGAGAATAACCCGATTTCTGTCCAGTTTGGCATGCGTCCTAATTTTTCGACAGCTAAATCATATTCCGCATCTGTCATACCCATGTCCGCATAAAGACGCTTCACTTTAATTTGTTCCGCTGTTGGCTCGAATTTAGTTGTTGACATGTTGTTCCCTCCACTGCTTAACAATTGATTTGAATAATTTTAAACCATCTGCACCACCAACGATTTCGTTCGCTGCTCGCTCTGGATGAGGCATCATACCAAGAACGTTCCCTTGCTCATTCACGATTCCAGCAATATCTTCTAAAGAACCATTTGGATTATCGCCCTCGTATGTGAAAGCAATTTGATTGTTAGCTTTTAGTTTCACTAAAGTCTCTTCGTCACAGTAATAGTTACCTTCACCGTGAGCGATTGGAATATTAATCACTTCACCAACATCATATTGATTTGTGAATAACGTGTTGTTGTTTTGTACTTTTAATTGCACAGTACGGCACATGAACTTTAAGTTTTTATTGCGTAATAATGCACCTGGAAGTAAGCCTGCTTCCGTTAAAATTTGAAATCCGTTACAAACACCTAACACTGGCTTGCCTTGTGCCGCAAACTCCTTTAATGCTGTCATAATGTTTGATTGGTTCGCCATAGCACCACAGCGTAGGTAATCCCCGTAAGAGAAACCACCAGGAACTAATGCGCCATCGAATCCTTCAAGGCTGTCCTCTGTGTGCCAAACGTATTCTACTTCTTCACCTAGTTCGTCTTTGATTGCATGATACATATCGATATCACAGTTAGACCCTGGGAAAACGAGTACTGCAAATTTCATGGATTATGCCTCCTCGATTTCGTAACGATAGTTTTCGATAACCGTATTTGTTAACACTTTTTCACACATTTCTTTTACGATTGCGTCAATGTCACGGTTTGTATCGCCAATTGTTACCTCTAAATATTTACCGATACGTAAATCTGCAACTTCTTCATAGCCAATTTTCTTTAAAGAGCCCTGTACAGCCGAACCTTGTGGATCAAGAATACTTTCTTTTAACGTTACGTAAATTTTAACTTTCTTCATGACTTATTTGCCTCCAAGTTTGTTTAAAATGATTTCGTATACTTCTGTAATGTTGCCAAGATTTCGGCGGAATACGTCCTTATCAAGCTTTTGATTTGTTTCTGAGTCCCATAAACGACAAGTATCTGGTGAAATTTCATCTGCTAATAGCACATTGCCATTTGCGTCACGACCAAATTCTAATTTGAAATCGACTAATGTTACCCCAACTTCTGCAAAAATTGGTCGTAGCACTTCATTAACATGTAGCGCTTTTTCATAAAGGTCTTTTACTTCTTCTCGTGTAGCTAGTCCTATCACATCAATATGCTCTGTAGTGATGAGTGGGTCCCCTAAAGCGTCATCCTTGTAATAAAACTCAACGATTGGGCGATTTAATGGTGTGCCCTCTTCTAAACCAAGACGTTTTGCTAAGCTACCTGCTGCAATATTGCGTGTTACAACTTCGATTGGAATAATTTCTACTTTGCGAACAAGCTGTTCGTTTTCTGAAAGACGTTTTACGAAATGTGACGCAATTCCGTTAGCTTGTAATTTTTCGAAAATTAAAGTCGTGATTTGATTGTTTAAATTTCCTTTACCAGCAATTTCAGCTTTTTTTTCACCATTAAATGCTGTTGCACTATCTTTATATTCAACGAAAAGAATTTCTGGATCTTGCGTTGCATATAATCGTTTTGCTTTGCCTTCATACAAAAGTTGATCTTTATTCATGACGTATTCCTCCAAAAATAAGTTAATTGAATCAATTACTTAGGTAGTTCATGGGGGACAAAACCCCTATGAACTAGATTGATTAGTTAAGTCCTAAACGTTCAAAAATTAAATCGACGTTTTGAATGTGATAGTTGTAGTCAAAGCAATCTGCAATTTCTTCTGGTGTAAGGTAAGAAGTAATTTTTTCGTTTGCCTCTACAAGTGGACGGAACTGTGTTTGTTCATCCCATGCGCGTGCTGTTAACGGCTGAACCGTATCATACGCTTCTTCACGAACTAAACCTTTATCAATAAGTGCAAGTAGAATACGTTGAGAGTAAATTAACCCAAAAGTACGTTCCATATTGCGCTTCATATTTTCAGGGAATACTGATAAGTTTTCGATAATATTGCCAAAACGATTTAACATGTAATTTAAAGTAATTGTCGCATCAGGAATGATTACACGTTCTGCTGAAGAGTGTGAAATATCACGCTCATGCCATAATGATACATTTTCGAAAGCAGTTAACATGTATCCACGCATTAAGCGCGCCATACCAGTCATATTTTCAGATCCGATTGGGTTACGCTTATGTGGCATTGCTGAAGAACCTTTTTGTCCTTTTGCAAAGCCTTCCTCTACTTCACGCGTTTCAGACTTTTGTAAACCACGAACTTCTGTAGCAAACTTCTCAATAGATGTTGCAATCAATGCTAATGTTGAGAAATATTGTGCATGACGATCACGTTGTAATGTTTGTGTTGAAATTGGCGCTGCAGCTAAGCCTAGCTTTTCACATACATAGCTTTCTACTCGAGGATCAATATTGGCATATGTCCCAACTGCACCACTCATTTTACCTGTTTCAATTACTTTTGCTGCTGCTTCGAAACGTTCGATGTTACGCTTCATTTCTTCATACCATAATGCTAACTTTAAGCCGAAAGTAGTCGGTTCAGCGTGAACACCATGCGTACGTCCCATGCAAACGGTATTTTTATGCTCTTGCGCTTTCTTCTTAATAATTTGTAAGAAGTTGTTTAAGTCTTTTCGAAGAATGTCATTTGCTTGTTTAATTAAATACGAAAGAGCTGTATCAACTACGTCTGTTGATGTTAAGCCGTAATGTACCCATTTACGCTCGTCCCCTAGTGCAGGTGTTTCGGATACTGCACGAGTGAACGCTACGACATCGTGGCGCGTTTCCTTTTCGATTTCGTAAATGCGATCAATGTCAAAATCAGCATTCGCACGTAATTTCACAACATCTTCTTTTGGAATTTCGCCAATTTCAGCCCATGCTTCACAAGCTAAAATTTCTACTTCTAACCATGCTCGATATTTGTTTTCTTCCGTCCAAATTGCGCCCATTTCGGGACGTGTATAGCGATCAATCATTTTTTATGCTCCTTCTACTCTGACCAAATGCCAGAATCCACGATTTGATTTAGTGTTGTATTTAAATCATCTGTCATGATTGTAACATGACCCATTTTACGATTAACTTTTGCTTCTGCTTTACCATAAAGGTGAACAGACCAATCAGGATATTTTGAAATAGAGTTTGTTAATGATACGACGTGTTGTCCTAACACGTTCACCATAATTGAAGGTGCCCAAAGCTTTGGTTTGCGTAATGGCCAACCACATACAGCACGAATATGCTGTGTAAATTGTGAAATATTGCACGCCTCGATTGAGTAATGACCTGAGTTATGTGGTCTTGGTGCACATTCATTAATGACGATGCTTCCATCTTCTAGGACAAACATTTCCACTGCTAATGTACCGATAAGCTGCAAATGGTCTGCAATTTTCATTGCTGCCTCTTCAGCTAACATTGCTGTGTTACTTTCGATGCGAGCAGGCACAATGGTCTCATGTAAAATATGATTAACATGAATATTTTCGCCTACTGGTAAGCAATATGTTTCGCCATTTCCGTTTCGTTGAACAATAACGGAAATTTCTTTTGTAAATGGAACAAAGCCTTCTGCAATGCATTGTGAATGCTCAAATAAACCTTTTGCCAATGATAAATCTTCAACATTTCTTAATAGCTGTTGACCTTTACCATCATAGCCACCACGTGCCGTCTTCACGATACATGGAAACCCTACTTCTTGGATGCTCACTTCAAGCTGCTCATATGTATTTGCCACAATATAAGGCGCTACTGGGCAACCTGCTTCGACAATCATCGCTTTTTCTGTTACACGGTTTTGCGTAATACGTACAAGTTCCGCACCTTGTGGAACATAGGCAATTTGTGTAAGGCGCTTTAAGCCATCATAATCAATATTTTCAAACTCATAAGTAATAACATCACTTACTTCTGCTAATTCCTCTAATGCCGCCTCATCGTCATAAGCTGCAACAATACGAATGTCTGCAACTTGACCACAAGGTGAATCCATCGTTGGCTCTAGGACGGCAATTTTGTAGCCCGCTTCCTTTGCGGCAACCGCCATCATTCGACCGAGCTGTCCACCACCGATAATGCCAATTGTTTGCCCAGGATAGATCATCTTCATCACGTTAAATCACCTGTGCTCTCTAAAACTTGCTGCTTTGTTGCCTCACGTCGAGCGTCAAGCTTTGCTGCAAGCTCAGCATCAAATGCACCTAAAATCTGTGCCGCTAGTAATCCTGCATTTGTTGCACCAGCTTTACCGATTGCAACCGTTGCTACCGGAACACCGCCTGGCATTTGTACAATTGATAGTAAAGAATCGAGTCCGTTTAACGCGCGAGATTGAACTGGTACTCCGATTACTGGTAAAGTTGTCTTCGCAGCAACCATACCCGGTAAATGCGCAGCCCCACCTGCACCAGCAATGATTACTTGAATACCACGCCCACGTGCAGCTTGTGCATATTCAAACATTAAATCAGGTGTGCGGTGTGCTGAAACAACTTGTTTTTCGTAAGGCACTGCTAGTTCATCTAAAATGTCACAAGCATGCTTCATTGTTTCCCAATCACTTGAACTTCCCATAATTACGCCAATCTTTGGATTCATGAGTTTCGCTCCTTTTAAACATCTTCTCCACTTGCGTTAGATCTCATTAAAATAATGAAAAAAGTCCTCAAATAAACTACTCTCTATGCATAAGAAAGCAGTTTACTTGAGGACTAACCTAAAAGAATATGCAGATAAAAGCATCCGATCCCACACCCTTTACCTAGTTGTACCTAAAGTCGCTTTCCCGCATAGTCCGGAATTTACGGTACCGGGTAGAAACACTAGAGCCATATTCTCTAGCATATATGAGGGTTTAAATGTTTTTCCTTTTCACATTTTAACAAGGGTTCGATAGAAAATCAACGGTAAAATGCGAACGTTACATTTACACTTAAGTATATTGTTCGGATTTCAATCCGTTTTTTGTTATTCTTCTATTATTATACCTTTGAATTGTATTTTTTGACGGAGATAGATTGGTTCACCATTTACTTCTTCAAATACTGGTTCTTCTTTCCGTCCAAATGGCATATAACCGTCTTTCTTCATTCGATCAAGGCATTGCTCGATTGTTTCATTTTCTTGTACTTCATACCATACTTGCTTTTTTGCCAAATTGGTCATCCTTCCACTTTCTAAATATCGCTCTAACTATATCACGGAACAAAGCTATCTTCCTAATGTATAACATTGCAATTGTGAACGATTTGTCACAAATTTATGAGATAAAAAATAGGAGTACCTTTTTGGCACCCCTACACATTTATTTTACATATTTCATTTGTTCTGTAATAACTAACACTTCTTCAAATGTTAAATCTGGGTTTTCAAAGATAATGTTATAGCGTAAGTTATTTTCATCCCATTGCAATAAACGGAAATTTTGTAAATCCATTTTAGAGCCCTTCATTCCACGTATTTCAATGGCCTCCTCCTTATCACTTATAGGCTCTAAAGGTTTAAATACAGAAAGTGAAAATTGTCGCTCACCATTTTTCGTATAAGTTAACGCTATTTCATCTGTATCGGTCATGTTCATGTCTTCAATGCTATCTAAATCATAACCAGATGATCCGGGCACAATTAAAAACGTGCCGACTTTTTCAATGGCCTTTTCCATTGTTAATTGTTCAAACTGTTTCATCGTTTCCTTTTGCACAATTGCATCTTCTGGTAATTTTGCAACAAATTTCGCATCATCAATGTTGGCATTCGGATCAAATTTTGTAAACTCCGTTGTCATTTTAATGTCGCCACTTGCTGAAATGGTTTTTAATGTCATCCAAGTCTTTCTATCCACCCAAATTTCCATGTCGCCAATAAGCGTTCCAGCTTTTTTTGCTTTAGCAATTAAATGATACGTATCATGACCTGCAATTTTTTCATTTTCATCAACTGAAATATCATGAGAATCTTTAATTAGTTCTAGCATATTTAATGCTTGCTCTTTTAATGTCGGCGGGATAAAACCTTCACTATCCTTACCTAGGTCAAATATAGTTGCCGTATTCGTTGTTTTCGAATAGGAAGTTAATGTTTTTCCGTCATTAATCGTAACGGATTCCTCTCCTGTTGTATCCGTCATTTCAACACGAACTTTTCCGTTTTTCTCCCACTGCTTTGCAACAATCTCTGTTCCATCATCAAAAGTCATCTTAAATTCTCCGTAATAAGAAGATAGCTCAGACGTTTCTTGCATTGCTTGATTTAAAATTTCCTGTGGCGAATAATCTTCACTATTACTACATGCTGCTAATGATAGTGTTAAAGTTAATGCTGCTGAAAAAATAACTTTTTTCATTGTATTCACTCCTTTTTAAGGTAACCATATAACAATAGCTGTTCTATTTTGCTGTGGAACTGCCTCAATCGTTCCGTTATGCTTTTCGATAATTTGTTTGGCAATGCTTAGCCCTAACCCCGCACCCCGTTGACCAAAGTTACTACGAGATTCGTCAATTTGATAGAGAGGTTCAAACATTTTCTTACTTTGTTGGTCTGATATTGTTGCCCCACTATTTTGAACTACAATGTATACACCTTGTTTCGTGAACTTTGTTGCTAACTGCTCATTACACCAAGATGGAATGTTCGACAGTTCAAATGCTGCAATATGAATAACACCACCTGGATTGGTATACGCCCATGCATTCAAAACAATATTATCGACTACGCGCATTAACTGTTTTGGGTTTACGTGATAGCTTCTTTCTACATTGACTACTGTCGTCGCCTTAAACCCTTTTTCTATACTTATTTGTTCATAATCTCCAAGTAACATATCAAAAAATTCGTGTCCATCGACTTCCACTAATTCTAGGTCATAGGTGGAAGATTGCAATAAAGTAAACATCATTAAATCGTCTAATAATTGCTTCATATAATCTGATTTACTTTGAATGATTTGTAAATATTCCTGCTGTTCATTATCTGAAAGCTTCCCTGCAAGTAAGCTTTCTGTATATGCTTGAATAGATGTTAACGGTGTTTTTAAATCATGTGAAAGACTTGCAATCATATATTCTTTTTGACGTTGCGCTGTATCAAGCCTTTCACGTGTTGAAGTAATTTCTTCCTGCATCATTTTAAAGCTTGTAGTTAATTCACCAAGTTCATCCTTTTTAACCGGTAATGATTGAGTCAGTTCCCCTTTTGCAAAGGCACGCATTTGCTCAATCAATCGCTTTGTAGGTCGATTTAGACGCACATTTAAAAAGTAAATAACACCACCATATAACAGTAGTAATACTAGTACGAGACCGCTAACAACGAGCGCTGTTTTTGTATTCACCTGTTCTAACCATTCTGTTCGTGCAATTGTAATTTTGTAAACACCTTTAATTACACCGTTTTCATAAACTGGTTCTTTGTAAACAATTGTTCCATAATTTTGTTTGAATTCAAATAAATCTTTATACACCTTGCTCCTCGACTCAAAGTTGCTGCTTAATGGATTCGAGGAATAATAAACCTTTCCATTAGCACTATACAATGTAATCATTAGTTGATCTGAAGTCAGTGGTTTTATATTCTCGTAGTAAGCTTGCTGCTCATAAAGTGCGGGATTATTTAATACATCCTTTAAATCCGTCACTATACTCCATTTTTCAAAATATGCTTCAATATTTTTATCTTGGTAATAGGCATTAATCGATACGTATAACCCATAAAGTGCACCAAGTGGAATGAGCATCACGAGTAAGTATGTGAGTAGTAGCCATGATTTTATTTTCATAGTTGCTCCGCTATAAAACGATATCCTTTGCCCCATACCGTTTCAATAAAATACGGTGTTTTCACCGGGTCTTTCAGTTTCTCACGCAGTGCTTTAATATGAACTGTTACAGTATGTGTTTGATCAAGTTCTACTTGTTGCCAAATGTGCGTATACAATACTTCTTTTGTAAACAGTTCGAATGGATGCTGAGCAAACGCCTTTAGTAAGGCGAATTCTTTTTGTGTTAAATTGACTTTTTCATCGTACAAATACACAATTTCCTTTGCCCAGTCAATTGTCAGACCATTGGTAAACCGTACTTTCTCTTCAACTGGACTAATATTGTTGTAACGCTGCCAACGCCGGATATTAGAACGAACCCGAGCTTTTAATTCCTCTAATGAAAACGGTTTAGCTAAATAATCATCGGCATCTTGTAAACCTTCTACTTTATCAGCATCTTCGCTTTTTGCACTAATCATAATAATCGGTACGTCACTTTGTAGGCGTATATGCTCTATCATAGTCAGTCCATCCATTTCCGGCATCATCCAATCGACAAGCAGTAACGAGTAGTTGCCGGCAGAAAAATCTTCTAATCCTTCAATGCCTGTCGTTGCCCACGTTACAAAATAGCCTTCTTTTGTTAGCGTATCCTTTATAATTCGTGCAATTTCACGATCGTCTTCTACTAAGAGAATTCGCTCCATATAGTTCCCCTCCTGTTTTACTTTAACAATGTTTTCAATCGATTTTTATAACTTTATAAATTCTTTATTTTTTAGTATAGCCTTTTCTTTAAGTGGATGGTGTCTTCATTTGAAATGGTCGTTTAAAGTGGATTTTATTAATTTCATGCCTGAGTTTCACTTGAAAAGGAAGGTTTTAATAAAACACAAAAAAACCACTGAAATCTCAGTGGTTTTTACGTTGCGAAGCGACGTCCTACTCTCACAGGGGGAAGCCCCCAACTACCATCGGCGCTAAAGAGCTTAACTTCCGTGTTCGGTATGGGAACGGGTGTGACCTCTTTGCCATCATCACTTCACTATGAAAGTTTGTTCTTTCAAAACTGGATAAACGTTTCATTGAATTATGCAATAAAATGTGGTTAAGTCCTCGACCGATTAGTATTCGTCAGCTCCATACGTCACCGCACTTCCACCTCGAACCTATCTACCTGATCGTCTTTCAGGGGTCTTACTTACTTGCGTAATGGGAAATCTCATCTTGAGGGGGGCTTCATGCTTAGATGCTTTCAGCACTTATCCCGTCCACACATAGCTACCCAGCGATGCCTTTGGCAAGACAACTGGTACACCAGCGGTGTGTCCATCCCGGTCCTCTCGTACTAAGGACAGCTCCTCTCAAATTTCCTACGCCCACGACGGATAGGGACCGAACTGTCTCACGACGTTCTGAACCCAGCTCGCGTACCGCTTTAATGGGCGAACAGCCCAACCCTTGGGACCGACTACAGCCCCAGGATGCGATGAGCCGACATCGAGGTGCCAAACCTCCCCGTCGATGTGGACTCTTGGGGGAGATAAGCCTGTTATCCCCGGGGTAGCTTTTATCCGTTGAGCGATGGCCCTTCCATGCGGAACCACCGGATCACTAAGCCCGTCTTTCGACCCTGCTCGACTTGTAGGTCTCGCAGTCAAGCTCCCTTATGCCTTTACACTCTTCGAATGATTTCCAACCATTCTGAGGGAACCTTTGGGCGCCTCCGTTACCTTTTAGGAGGCGACCGCCCCAGTCAAACTGTCCGCCTGACACTGTCTCCTACCCCGCTAAGGGGCATGGGTTAGAAGTTCAATACAACCAGGGTAGTATCCCACCGACGCCTCCTTCGAAGCTGGCGCTCCGAGATCTCTGGCTCCTACCTATCCTGTACAAGTTGTACCAAAATTCAATATCAGGCTACAGTAAAGCTCCACGGGGTCTTTCCGTCCTGTCGCGGGTAACCTGCATCTTCACAGGTACTATAATTTCACCGAGTCTCTCGTTGAGACAGTGCCCAGATCGTTACGCCTTTCGTGCGGGTCGGAACTTACCCGACAAGGAATTTCGCTACCTTAGGACCGTTATAGTTACGGCCGCCGTTTACTGGGGCTTCAATTCGCAGCTTCGCTTGCGCTAACCACTCCTCTTAACCTTCCAGCACCGGGCAGGCGTCAGCCCCTATACGTCACCTTACGGTTTTGCAGAGACCTGTGTTTTTGCTAAACAGTCGCCTGGGCCTATTCACTGCGGCTCTCATGCGCTTGCACGCTCAAGAGCACCCCTTCTCCCGAAGTTACGGGGTCATTTTGCCGAGTTCCTTAACGAGAGTTCTCTCGCACACCTTAGGATTCTCTCCTCGACTACCTGTGTCGGTTTGCGGTACGGGCACCTCTCACCTCGATAGAGGCTTTTCTTGGCAGTGTGAAATCAGGAACTTCGCTCATACGAGCTCGTCATCACAGCTCAACGTTATAGTGTGCGGATTTGCCTACACACACGCCTTACTGCTTGAACAGAGACAACCAACGCTCTGCTTACCCTATCCTACTGCGTCCCCCCATTTCTCAAACGGTGAGGAGGTGGTACAGGAATATCAACCTGTTGTCCATCGCCTACGCCTATCGGCCTCGGCTTAGGTCCCGACTAACCCTGAGCGGACGAGCCTTCCTCAGGAAACCTTAGTCATACGGTGGACGGGATTCTCACCCGTCTTTCGCTACTCATACCGGCATTCTCACTTCTAAGCGCTCCACCAGTCCTTCCGGTCTGACTTCAACGCACTTAGAACGCTCTCCTACCACGCATACCAACGGTATGCATCCACAGCTTCGGTGAATCGTTTAGCCCCGATACATTTTCGGCGCAGCGTCACTCGACCAGTGAGCTATTACGCACTCTTTAAATGATGGCTGCTTCTAAGCCAACATCCTGGTTGTCTAAGCAACGCCACATCCTTTTCCACTTAACGATTACTTTGGGACCTTAGCTGGTGGTCTGGGCTGTTTCCCTTTTGACTACGGATCTTATCACTCGCAGTCTGACTCCCGTGTATAAATATCCGGCATTCGGAGTTTGTCTGAATTCGGTAAAGCGAGATGCCCCCCTAGTCCAAACAGTGCTCTACCTCCGGTATTCTCAATCACGAGGCTAGCCCTAAAGCTATTTCGGAGAGAACCAGCTATCTCCAGGTTCGATTGGAATTTCTCCGCTACCCACACCTCATCCCCGCACTTTTCAACGTGCGTGGGTTCGGGCCTCCAGTAAGTGTTACCTCACCTTCACCCTGGACATGGGTAGATCACCTGGTTTCGGGTCTACGACCACGTACTAATTCGCCCTATTCAGACTCGCTTTCGCTGCGGCTCCGTCTTCTCAACTTAACCTCGCACGTAATCGTAACTCGCCGGTTCATTCTACAAAAGGCACGCTATCACCCATTAACGGGCTCTAACTACTTGTAGGCACACGGTTTCAGGATCTATTTCACTCCCCTCCCGGGGTGCTTTTCACCTTTCCCTCACGGTACTGGTTCACTATCGGTCACTAGGTAGTATTTAGCCTTGGGAGATGGTCCTCCCGGATTCCGACGGAATTTCACGTGTTCCGCCGTACTCAGGATACACTCAAGAGGGAATGACTTTTTGACTACAGGGCTTTTACCTTGTTTCGCGGACCTTTCCAAGTCGCTTCATCTAAATCATTCTTTTGTAACTCCGTATAGAGTGTCCTACAACCCCAAAGAGCAAGCTCTTTGGTTTGGGCTCTTCCCGTTTCGCTCGCCGCTACTCAGGGAATCGAATTTTCTTTCTGTTCCTGCAGGTACTTAGATGTTTCAGTTCCCTGCGTCTGTCCTCATCACGCTATGTATTCACGTGTAGATACTATCCGATTAAAGATAGTGGGTTCCCCCATTCGGAAATCCCCGGATCAAAGCTTACTTACAGCTCCCCGAGGCATATCGGTGTTAGTGCCGTCCTTCATCGACTCCTAGTGCCAAGGCATCCACCGTGCGCCCTTATTAACTTAACCAAAAGTTAACACTTAAAGCATTCGCTTTAAGATTTGAGTTACACGTCAATGTTACTTGACTTGTTCAATATCTATAAAATAGAAATTTGATTTATTGCTTTCAATGTCGTTTTATCCAGTTTTCAAAGAACAAAGCTACTGACTTCATTCACTTCGTGAATACCTTCCCTGAATTTACTACATGCAGCTTTGCGACGAAAGCGCTAGCGACAGGAGCAAGTACAGTTTGGATTCAATTAAATAAAGCAGTAATTTGAAGTATTCCATTCATTTAAGAATGAACCTTCAAAACTGAACAGCAAACGTTAATGTTTCATTCCCCAAGGGAATGATTCCGAAAAATCCTTAGAAAGGAGGTGATCCAGCCGCACCTTCCGATACGGCTACCTTGTTACGACTTCACCCCAATCATCTATCCCACCTTCGGCGGCTGGCTCCAAAAGGTTACCTCACCGACTTCGGGTGTTACAAACTCTCGTGGTGTGACGGGCGGTGTGTACAAGGCCCGGGAACGTATTCACCGCGGCATGCTGATCCGCGATTACTAGCGATTCCGGCTTCATGTAGGCGAGTTGCAGCCTACAATCCGAACTGAGAACGGTTTTATCGGATTAGCTCCCCCTCGCGGGTTGGCAACCGTTTGTACCGTCCATTGTAGCACGTGTGTAGCCCAGGTCATAAGGGGCATGATGATTTGACGTCATCCCCACCTTCCTCCGGTTTATCACCGGCAGTCTCCTTAGAGTGCCCAACTGAATGATGGCAACTAAGAATAAGGGTTGCGCTCGTTGCGGGACTTAACCCAACATCTCACGACACGAGCTGACGACAACCATGCACCACCTGTCACCGTTGCCCCCGAAGGGGAAACTATGTCTCCATAGTGGTCACCGGGATGTCAAGACCTGGTAAGGTTCTTCGCGTTGCTTCGAATTAAACCACATGCTCCACCGCTTGTGCGGGCCCCCGTCAATTCCTTTGAGTTTCAGTCTTGCGACCGTACTCCCCAGGCGGAGTGCTTAATGCGTTAGCTGCAGCACTGAGGGGCGGAAACCCCCCAACACTTAGCACTCATCGTTTACGGCGTGGACTACCAGGGTATCTAATCCTGTTTGCTCCCCACGCTTTCGCGCCTCAGTGTCAGTTACAGACCAGAAAGTCGCCTTCGCCACTGGTGTTCCTCCAAATCTCTACGCATTTCACCGCTACACTTGGAATTCCACTTTCCTCTTCTGCACTCAAGTTCCCCAGTTTCCAATGACCCTCCACGGTTGAGCCGTGGGCTTTCACATCAGACTTAAGGAACCACCTGCGCGCGCTTTACGCCCAATAATTCCGGACAACGCTTGCCACCTACGTATTACCGCGGCTGCTGGCACGTAGTTAGCCGTGGCTTTCTAACAAGGTACCGTCAAGGTAGCGCCAGTTACTACGCTACTTGTTCTTCCCTTGCAACAGAGTTTTACGAACCGAAATCCTTCTTCACTCACGCGGCGTTGCTCCATCAGGCTTTCGCCCATTGTGGAAGATTCCCTACTGCTGCCTCCCGTAGGAGTCTGGGCCGTGTCTCAGTCCCAGTGTGGCCGATCACCCTCTCAGGTCGGCTACGCATCGTTGCCTTGGTGAGCCGTTACCTCACCAACTAGCTAATGCGCCGCGGGTCCATCTTATAGTGACAGCCGAAACCGTCTTTCAACTAACTGACATGTGTCAAAAAGTATTATTCGGTATTAGCTCCGGTTTCCCGAAGTTATCCCAATCTATAAGGCAGGTTACCCACGTGTTACTCACCCGTCCGCCGCTAACATCATTGGAGCAAGCTCCAAATCAATTCGCTCGACTTGCATGTATTAGGCACGCCGCCAGCGTTCGTCCTGAGCCAGGATCAAACTCTCCATAAAAGTAGTTTGAAAGCTCATTTGCTTTGCTAGCGATTCAACAATTAAGTTGAAATCATTTTTGCTTCATTTAAGAAGCTTGTTATCATTAACGTTGCTTGTTCAGTTTTCAAGGTTCATGTTGTTGTCGTGTTAGCGACTCTTAAAATATTAACATGTTGACTTTTTGCTGTCAACACTTTTTATAATATTTTATTTTGTTTCGTTTATGTTAAGCGTTTGTTGCGCTTCAACGTTTACTAATATACACCCATCAAGATCTATTATGCAACCTTTTATTTAAAATAAAAATTTTCTGATTTTATATACGTATAATAGATCGAGTTTCTTCCTATTATATATAAGGTAAAGTTATTTTACTTGTCACTTTAAAAATAATAAAAATACATTACTTTTATTTCACTCATTACATATCATTTGTCTAACTATCACATTCACTTTAATTACATAATTTAAATATATCTTTATATAAAACAGCCAGTACTAGCTGGGTACACAATCTAAAACGAATAATATTTGTAGGTGATGGTTTGAAAAGTAATAGAAAAATTATTAGCTTTAGCTTTATTATCGCCTTATTAAACGTCTTTGATGGCGTTGCGACGAATTACGGTCTTAAACAACGGCAAATTGAAGAACTTAATCCGGTTATGAATAGTTTATGGCATATGAGCCCTTCTCTTTTTATATTAGTTAAAATTATCCTTTCAATTTTATTAATCTGTCTTTCGGTTGCTGTTTACAATCGTAGTAATAAAAGATTCCAACAAATATTTTTTTCGATTTTAAGTGGTTTGCTGCTGCTCTATGGAGCAATCTTTTGTTTACATGTTTATTGGCTGACTATGATTTTCTAATTTAAATTCTCTATTTCAACAAATCTAGATATTTTCCCACATAAAAAAACTACTTAAGCCAAAATAAGCTTAAGTAGTTTTAATTCGTTTTTAGTGTGCTGCTGTAGCAAGGTACAGTAAGAAAATTACACCGAATACATACATAATTGGGTGAACTTCTTTACCACGTCCTTTAACGATCATAGTTAATGGATAGAATACAAAACCGATAGCAACACCTGTTGCAATTGAGAATGTTAAAGGCATCATTAACATTGTGAAGAATGCTGGAACAGCAACTTCGAATTTTTCCCATTCAATTTTACCTAATGAAGCAACCATTAATACACCTACAACGATTAATGCTGGAGCTGTTACGGCTGAAGTTACTACACTTAAAAGTGGTAAGAAGAATAAAGATAATAAGAATAATACACCCGTTACAATTGCAGCGAAACCTGAACGGGCACCTGCCGCTACACCTGATGAAGACTCAACGAATGAAGTAACAGTTGATGTACCGAAAATAGAACCTGCAATTGTTGCGATCGAGTCAGAAATTAACGCTTTACCTGCACGCGGTAATTTATTGTCTTTCACAAAACCTGCTTGGTTGGCTACTGCCATTAAAGTACCTGCGTTATCGAAAAAGTCTACGAATAAGAATGTCAAAATAACAGATAACATTGATAATGTATAGAACTCTGCATCGCCAAATGCTGAGAATAACGAACCAAATGTTGGCTCTAGTGATGGCGGCATTGCAACAACACCAGTTGGTAAATCAACTAAACTAAAAATCATACCGACTACAGCTGTAATTGCCATCCCGATGAATACACCGGCTTTCATACCACGTACAAGGAAAATAACAGTAATTACGATACCAAAGATTGCCAATAATACTTGTGGATCTGTTAAATTACCAATACCTACAAATGTTGCAGGGTTTGCAACTACAATTCCTGCATTTTTTAAACCGATAAACGCTATGAATAAACCGATACCTGCACCAACCGCTAATTTAAGCTCCATTGGAATGGCGTTAATTAGTTTTTCACGTAAACCAGTTAGCGTTAAGATTAAGAAGAAAACACCTGATACAAATACTGCCGCTAAAGCATGTTGCCATGGGCTACCATTTGTTAATACTACTGTATAAGCAAAGAATGCATTTAAACCAAGACCTGGTGCTAACGCTAGAGGATACTTGGCCAAAAAGCCCATTATAAATGATCCAACTGCTGCTGATAAGGCTGTCGCTACGAATACTGCACCATAATCCATACGAATTGCGTCTGGTAAATCTGGTATATCGGCAAGTGTTAACGTTAATGGGTTAACTACTAAGATATATGCCATTGCTAAGAATGTAGTGAATCCACCAAGAATTTCTCGGCGATAGTTTGTTCCAAGTTTATCAAACTCGAAATACTTTTTCATGTTGAAATATTCCTCCGTGTTGTCGTCTTACAACATTTGAGTGCACCTACCCTTAAAAACAAAAAGACACGCAAAGCGAAACGCTGCATGTCTACGATTTTAAGGAAAATAAGTACAATATCCCAATTACCGGTTATTGAAACCTATTTAAAAATCGTAGTCGAATCATTTACGGTGATTCGGTAGAAACTCACGGGCCTTATTCCCGACATTATACGACGACTTATTTAATTTATGTTTGTAATATATCATTTTGCCTATAAATATTCAACCCTATTTCCGAACATTTTTTTATTTTTTTATATCATAGTTCGTAAAAAGTTGGAAATTCATTCGTAAACTTAGAGGATTCACTCGTAATATAGTGTACCAAGCGGATTTTATAGAAAATGTTACAGACATAATTTTCACTCCAAAATATACTATTGATGCAACAAAAAAGCAGTCTGAACATGTCCAACTGCTTTCAAATCTATTATTCAAACGCTAAGGTGTATTTTTTTATTTTTAAGTACATCATGAAAAATACTGTTAACACTAAGCTAAACAATCCAAAAACTAAGCCTGTAATCGGCAGACCGAACCAATCTAGCAACGCTCCAGTTGACAAGAGGACAACTTGGAATAATGTTTGGTCGATCATATTTCTAAACGCAAAAAAACGTCCGTGAAATTCTGCTGGCACTTGCTTTTGGAAAATCGTCATAGTTGTCGGGAAAAAACAACCGACTGTAAAACCAAACACTGCAAATATAATAACACTCATAATTTCAATAGTTGAAAAATAAAGTAATGATTGCATTACGCCAATTGATAGCGCAATTGTAAATAACATCGTTCCTGTTTTAAAGCGAATACCTAAATATTTTACTGCGACCGCACCTAACATGAATCCGACACCTTCAACCGTATAAAGAAGCCCTGAAATACTAGTAGAATTATGCATTTGAGAAATTTTCATAATGACTAAGTTAAAGGAGGCTAAAAACAATATTGGTACAACCATTAATACTAATGTTACGAGTACAACTGGATATCTTTTTAGTACAGGCAATACTTCTTTAAAGCTTCCATTTTCCTTCTTTTCCTCATTTATAGAAGGCTCATCCTCATCAATCTTTAAGCCCATCAATATGAAAAACATCGCAATATACATTACGAAAGAAATGACATACAGCCAAATTAAGTCAACATACGCCACGAATAAACCTGCCGCAGCTGCGCCAACAATTCGCGAAAGTGTACGTGCATTCATATGCCAACCATTTAATGAAAGTAAATCCTTTTTGTCTACAATTTTAGGAATGATTGATTGTATTGCAGGCATAAAAAATGTTGCTGCAATTTGAAGTGCAATTAAAAAAATAACCATTAATAGAACTGAATCTAAAGCAATTGCCGCAAACATAATCAATACTGTAAACACTCGAACAATAGATGATGCTAGTAATACTTTCTTTTTACTATTGGCATCAATTATTTTTCCAGCTAACGGCGCTATGACAACTCCCGCTAGCATACCAATTGCTAAAATCACTGATTTATAAAAATCTGATGGTACAAATTCAGTCATAAAAGCTAAATTTCCGATAATACCTGCCCAAAGTCCAAGCCCTACAATAAACTCCCCACTGAGGACTATCCAGACATTTTGATTACGCCACACGACTTTACCCCTCTTCAATATCATTTTCTTCCATTCTATAAAACTTCGCCACTCTAAACAATATGCTGTTCAATGATTCTCTAGTTGCACATAAGACTTGCCACAAAAAAAGTAGGTAGTAAATACATTATGTATTCCCTACCTACTTATATAGAAGGAAGATTACTAATGAGATAGTAACCCTAAAGCTTCTTCTGGTGTTTTAACAAAAGTTACACGATCTAAACCTTGTATACGTCTAACTTGACTCATTGCTGTTGAAGACTGTAATTCTGTTATAAACACTTTTTTGAAGCCAGCTGATAAATAAAAGTTAACAGCCTTTTGCATGTCTTCTTCAACATTTGCCCCTACCATTTTTTGCTCACGTGCATCTACGATTAATGTATAGGTTGTTGGAGAAATAGTTTTTACTTTTTTTTGATAATCAGCAAGGTATATTGCTGCATCAGACTCTGTAAAGAATCCTTGTGCTGTTGCAATAACCACATTTTTAGATGAATCAATTTTAAAATTATACATGATAACCTCCAAATGACTTTTTTACTAATTAAGATTTAAGAATAGTACAGATACTAAATAGTATTTGCTTCTACTAAACATAAAATGGCAAACTTTCCTTCTTTCATTTATTTAGCTTCCAATACATGGTTCCTAAGTACATTCTATGTTTCTAACAAGAAGAATCCCTTATTCACAACTATTGGTATATGTAAATTCCATCCAACTCTAACTACTAAACCTTCGATTTTATCAACACAATGGTACTATATTATCGAAAAACTGTAAATCTAAATACCCTAAATTCCGTACCACAGTAGTAATTTTTCTTTATTTATTCACATTTTTTATCAATAATTTACAAATTATCTGTTTTAATACTTGGAAAAGTATCCCTTAATTATTATAAAATTTTAATTTTAGTCATTTATTTCAAAATTACTTATCATCCTTTAAATAAACGAAACACAGCAAGCGGAAAAGGAATAATGTGAGGGAAATTCCCTATCATTACTCCCTCTTTTGCATTTTTTATAGATCCAGCTTCATAAACATACTATTCGGATCAAGCTTGTAATCAGCAAAAGGATCACAATAGGTAAATCCATACTTTTCATATAGTCTTTGAGCAGCCACAAATTCTTCAGAAGTACCGGTTTCTAAACTTACGCGTGTATATCCCCGTAACCTCGCCTCTAGCAAAAGATGTTCAATTAATTTACCCGCAACCCCTTTTCGCAAATGGGCTGATGCCGTGCGCATAGACTTAATTTCACCATGGGTTGGATTTAATTCCTTTAAAGCACCACACCCCATTAAATCATCTTGGTCCCATACACTCCAAAATGTAATATCAGGTTGCTTTAATTTTTCTAATGGCAACGCATGCACACTTTCAGCTGGAGTGATATCGTGCATCCCTGAAAGGTGTTGATGAATTAATGCCGTAATTTTTTCTCCCGTTAAATCATCTACTCGAATCTCCAAAAAATTTCCCCTCACATTAATCTATTTTGTATAATAGTAAATCAGAAATTACAACTGTGGACAACACAAAACTCAGCTTTATTAAAAAAATTAAAATGAAGGTGCATGTGTTTTCCAAGCTGGTTAGAGTGCTAAAAAAGCTCGGTAGAACCCTTATAATACAAGGCTCTCCAAGCTTTTTCTAAGTTGTATATTTTTAATTCGGAAGTTATGCGGCTGGCGCTTCGCTTTCGCCGCAAACATCAACTTCGCTTTCGCGAAAAATTTCTCCGGTGCGGTAGCTCCTCGAAATTTGGTTTTTTTGTGCGGCTGGCGCTTCGCTTTCGCCGCAAACATCAACTTCGCTTTCGCGAAAAATTTCTCCGGTGCGATAGCTCCTCGAAATTTGGTTGATGTTTACTCCCACTCAATCGTTGCTGGTGGCTTCGATGTGATGTCATACAGCACGCGGTTAATGCCGTTTACTTCATTAACAATACGTACTGAGATTTTTTCTAATACGTCATAAGGAATACGTGCCCAGTCTGATGTCATGCCGTCGATTGATGTTACGCCGCGGATACCGATTGCGTAGTCGTACGTACGGCCATCGCCCATAACACCTACAGAACGGATGTCTGGAAGTACGCAGAAGTATTGCCAAATATCACGCTCAAGACCAGCATTTTTGATTTCCTCACGTAGGATGAAATCAGCTTCACGTACGATTTCTAATTTTTCTTCTGTTACTTCACCAAGCACACGAATACCTAATCCAGGACCTGGGAATGGTTGACGCCATACTACTGCTTCTGGAAGACCCAACTCTAAACCTAAAGCACGTACTTCGTCTTTAAATAATGTATTTAGTGGCTCAATAAGTTCAAATTTCATGTCTTCTGGAAGGCCACCAACGTTATGGTGAGACTTAATTGTTTGGGCAGTAGCTGTACCAGATTCAATGATGTCTGTGTAAAGCGTACCTTGTGCAAGGAAGTCCATGTTTTCTAATTTTGCTGATTCTTCATCAAATACGTAAATGAATTCGTTACCGATAATTTTACGTTTTTGTTCTGGATCAGAAACACCTTTAAGCTTGTTCATGAAACGCTCACGTGCATCGATTTTAATTAGTTTCATATCGAAGTCTTCTGTGAAAGTTTTCATTACTTGCTCTACTTCACCTTTACGGTTTAAGTTGTGGTCTACGAACATACAAGTTAATTGATCACCGATAGCTTTGTGGATTAATACTGCTACTACGGATGAATCAACACCGCCTGATAATGCACATAGAACTTGCTTGTCCCCAACTTGCTCTCGGATTTTAGCAATTTCTAATTCGATGAAGTTAGCCATTGACCAGTCGCCTTTAGCACCACATACGTCGAATACGAAGTTTTTCAGTAAGTCATTTCCGTAAATAGAATGACGTACTTCTGGGTGGAATTGAACTGCATATAATTTCTTTTCAGCGTTTGCCATAGCTGCGATTGGGCATGCTGGGCTCGTTGCAATTACTTCAAAGCCTGCTGGTACTTCTGTTACGTGGTCACCATGGCTCATCCATACAATTTGCTCTTTTGGTAAATCACCGAATAATTTGTTGTCTTTTGTAATGTTGATATCAGCTTTACCGTATTCACGTGTTTCAGCACCCTCAACTTTACCACCTTGTGTAAATGCCATTAATTGCATACCATAGCAAATACCTAAGATCGGTAAACCTAATTCAAAAATTGCTGGGTCTACTTTGAATGCAGATTCATCGTATACAGAGTTTGGCCCGCCTGAGAAGACGATACCTACTGCGTTCATCTCTTTCACTTCTTCTGCAGTAATTGTATGTGGGTGTAATTCAGAGAACACACCAAATTCACGAATACGACGCGTAATTAATTGGTTGAACTGACTTCCGAAGTCAAGAACGACGATCTTTTCTTGCTCTTTTAATAAAGGAGTTGACACAATTTCCACCTCTTCTAGTTATTTCATGCGGCCTATATTTAAGAAAAAACGCGTAAGAAAAAAAGCTTTCTACGCGTTCATATGACATCTTCTATAAGTGGATACACGTATCCCATTAAGAGAATACGAAACCCACCATCATAGATAAGTTATTTAAGGTAACTTAGTAGAAACATCTGGACCATATTACCAGACTTATATGAAGGCACATTACTATTTATTTTTCTAAATTTTACTCTTTACTATGCTTAAAATCAACTGCTAGTGCGATTGATTAAATATTCCCAAATTTCTTTCACTTCATTCGTGTTAAAATTATTGGAAACGCCAGCATAAATCACTTCTTCATAAACAGCTGTCAACTCACTCATTTTTGTCGTTTCAAGTCGGTCATCAACTCGTTTGGCATATTGCTTCAGCGTTTCATCCTGCCTACGTTTTAAATCAATTCGTTCTAATTGCTTTAATAACACAAAATAGCTGTCTTCGAATGTTGACGCATCCTTTAATTTTGAACGATTCCTTTGAATCGCTAACTTCGGTTGCCATTTGCCGCGTAACTTCCATAGAGCAAAAATAGCGATTAAAAGAACGATTGCTATAGCATATAAAACCCATTTATATTGTGAAAAATTGAAGGCTACACCCGAACCAGTCGCTGTATTCTTTTGTACTTCTGGCTTCTCTACTTCTGGTGTTTCCGCATCCTCAGCGTTAGGTATTACCTCTTCTTCATCATTTTGAAGATCCATATCGTAATCAATATTCACTGGATTACTAAAGCCAATTGTCGGCTCAAATGGGACCCAGCCAATACCATCAATATACGCTTCTACCCAAGAATGGGCATCATTATTTTTCACCTCATACGTATGAATCCCATTAGAGCTTGTAATACGCTCTCCACTTGCAAAACCCTTTACCCATCGCGCTTGAATGCCGACTGCCCTTAACAGTACAGCCATCGATGTAGAGAAGTTATCACAATATCCTAATTTCGTTTCAAATAAAAACTGATCGACGTAATCCTCATCTGCATCCGGTTTAGCTACATTTTGCGTCTCGTATGCAAAACCACTTCGCTTAAAATAGTCCTCAATTGCTCTCGCTTTATCATAGACACTATCATGCGATTCGGTAATCTCATGTGCTAAATCAATTACACGCTGTGGTAATTTATCTGGTAATTGCAAATAACGTGGATCATTTTGATAGGAAGTCGTCATTGTTTTTAACGTAGTAAAACTATGCTTAGGCTCTTTAAATGTAAGCGCATAGGCTTCTTGCATTACATCCTCACCATTAATGAACACACTCATTTTTTCACTACTTTTATTAAACTTGATTTCGCTTTCTGGACTATTTAGTTGATAGTTCGTCGTTCCATAAGCTTGCAATAAAAACGGGTGGTTCTCTAATGAACGAACTTCAACGGTTTGCTCTTCTCCCGACCCCGGTGCAATTGAAAGGGGGACATCATTGTAAACAGGCAAAATTTCTGTTGCATTTGTGTTTTCTGACTGAATCCATCCTTTTGATGTGTAATAATCCTTCGTTTCGACACGCCAATATTGACGAATTGGCGTTTTAACTTCAAACACCACTGTATTGTCGCCAGCAAAAGGGCCTCCTAGATTTTCATCATTATTCCCATAGCCAACTGTAGCGACCGATGAATTAGAATCACCAACACCAGCGACCCCCTTTAAATAAGGGACTGGGTCCGGCCATTGTGGTTCAGCCTTTGGTAATAGGACCGCAACAATACCGACTACCATTACTAGAACAACTATTGGCATGGCATACGTAAAATAGCTCCGCCAATCTTTTTGCATATTCGTTGCCTGCATTAAACGTTTAATAAAGAGGACCGACGTCATAACAAGGCCCAAAATCATAACTTTAATAATCGCCATCGTGCCGTCATACCCCGTAAATGTATCAAGTGTTGCAATAAAAAATACTGTTAGTACTAAAAAATAGTAAATTGTTAGACGAACTGTTACCCAGTGCTGAATTAAATAGATTAGCATCCAAATTAATAAAAAGAATAGGCTTGTCCTAAATGGATCGCTTACTAAAATCCAATCCCCCGCAAGCAACACGTTTAGATTGTAGTTCAGTTCATTAGATAAAAACTGCATTGTAGTTAAGGTTCCGTCATTGTATACAAACATAGTAAACCATGTTATATACACAATTTTAATTGGCCAAGAAAAATAAACTCGCAATTTAAATACACCTAGCAATAGACAAAGCGCAATAAACATTAAAAATAGCGACAAATAGCCAGTATCCGTCAGCATCATTATCGGGATGAGCCACTCACGTAAGATCAAAAAAATAACTGCATAAAAAATTAACTGTTCAATAATTTCGGAAGTACTTTTTTTCATTAATACTTCACCTCCGAATAGTTCGTTTTCAACCAATCATTGGTCACATAATGCACTTGATTTTTCCCCATAAGCTTAACTTGCTCCACGTTTTCATTGACTACAAAGCATTGCACCTTATTTGCAAATCTTCCATCAGAATTGAGTACTTCAATTAAATCTGGCATTAGCTCACCTGTTATAATCACAATGACTGAGCGGTTCATTGTTTTTTGTTCTTGATAAAGTAAACGGTCTACAGCAAATTGTGCATCTGGCTGCATCAGCACTAAATGTTGCATTACCTTCTCAAATTGACTATCCGTTTTAATAACTGGTGCAAAATAGCGATCTATCCCAACACTTAAAAAGGACACTTCTCCACGTTCCTTAATCATTTTTTGAATATAGGAAGCTGCAAAATCGACTACCTGTTCAAAATTTTTCTGAATGGATCGATCGATTAATATAAATGTATTTTGCGACTGCTTATCTTCAAACTCTTTTGTACGAAGCTCCCCATTTTTTGCAAAGGACTTCCAATGCACCCAAGAAAATCGATCTCCAGGCACATATTCTCTTACTCCTGTTGCCATCGTTGTATCTTTAATTAAAGAATACTGCAACATTGCCGCCCCTTGGTCATATTGCATACGCATTGGAATCGTTTTTACATCAAATACTTTTGGATAAACTAAAAACATTTGCGGACTTTCCAGCTCGATATGACGAATCGTCCAACCCAAAAAATCTGCACATGTAAACTGCAATCCTTTAAAATGGTGCTCTCCGCGCTTTAGTTCCTTTAATTCATAAGACCATTCGAATTCACGCTTCCAGCCAACTAAAAATAATTTATTCGCATTGCCATTTAACGCTTCGTAAAAACCATCCTTCATCGGCATTTCATTAACCGTCATAAAAATAATTGGAAACCAGCTTTTATTGCGAAATTTAACGGTAACGAGAACATCATCTCCACGTTCTAATCGTCCCTTTGAGAATGTCCTCGAAATTTCTGCCATCCGGATCGGTACGAGCGCTAGTAAAATCGAATAAATTGAAAATGGTAAAATCGTAAAAAATACAAACCAGCTAACAAAGCCCCCCTGGAACATCGCATAGCAATACGTAACGAGGAGTAGCAAGATGACTATTACAAGTCGTCCTCCATGGTGAAAAAATTGCTTTAAACGTTTCATTCCGCAACATACCTTTTCACAGGAACGTGTACGTAACGCAATACACTTTCGATTACTTGTTCTTCTTTCACATTTTCATAGCGTGCTTCAGGCTTCAAAATGATCCGGTGACCAAAAACGAATTTCGCTAAATATTGGACATCATCTGGCAATACATAGCTTCTTCCTTTCATGAAGGCATAGGCTTGGGAAGCACGCATTAAGGCGATGGAAGCACGTGGACTTACACCTAAATAGATTTTCGGATGAAAACGTGTATTTTGGGCTAATGATACGATGTATTCTTTAATATTATCCTCTACATGAATTTCTTTTACTTGTTGCTGTAATTCTATTAAGTCCTCAATTGTTAATACAGCTTCAATTTGTTCAATTGGTGTCGTCTTTTCTGCACGACGTAACACTTCAATTTCCTCTTCCTTTGTTGGATAACCCATTTTTATTTTCAATAAGAAGCGGTCCAATTGCGCTTCTGGTAATGGATACGTTCCTTCATATTCGATTGGGTTTTGTGTTGCCATAACGAGGAATGGCTTTGGTAGCTTAATCGTTTCCCCGTCTACAGTAATCGAACCTTCCTCCATACTTTCAAGCAGTGCTGCTTGTGTTTTAGGAGATGTACGGTTAATCTCATCAGCAAGCACGATATTTCCAACAATCGGTCCTGGACGGAACTCAAATTGTAACGTTTTAGGATTATATACAGATACACCAATTACATCTGAAGGAAGTAAGTCTGGTGTAAATTGAATTCGTTTAAAGGATGCACCTAAAGATTTGGATAATGCGCGTACCATCATTGTTTTACCTACTCCTGGGACATCTTCTAACAAAACATGTCCACCTGCAAGTAACGACACTATGCTCAACTCAGCAATTTCTCTTTTCCCGATCATTACTTTTTCGATATTTCTGATAACTTTTTCGATTTGTTCATTCATATTATGTCCCCCTGTGATATATCTACTGATACTTTAATATTTTTATAGGTCACAAAAACTTCATAATCAAAGCATAACGAAAAGAATTTTTTAGTACAACTGTTTACATTCCAAAATTTTGAAAAATATACAGGGCGCTACTCTAAAAAAATAAAATCACCCGACTAATACTTATAGTCAGGTGTTTTTAAATGGATGTACGATAGGTAGTAATACGTCGTTGTAATTTATTCATTGCATTGGCACGTGTGGAGCAATGTATTAATTGATTTAGTGTCTTAACCGAGTTTGAGTTAAACTGCATTCCCTTCACTATAAGCCTTGCTTTATTTTGGACTAACTTTTTTGGTTTCGGGATGTGGCTATTCTTTTTTGTATGTCGCTTGTTTTGCTGCTCTCGTGATTGTCTAAAATGATCATGCATCCCACTATTGATTGCATCAGCAAAGTGGGTATCTGATAGAACTTTACGTGTCGCATTTCGGTAAACACTGCTATGGGTGCCTGTAACTCTAGATGTTCTCATCGCGCCCCCTCCTTTAAGTGTTCTTAGGTATATATATCGACGATTTCACAATATATTTAATCTCACTTTAAGACATGTGTAACTGTTCATTCAATTTTCATATATCGCCAAACCTATGTATAGGTATATTTTCCCGAAAAACAAAAAATCACGCTACCTTTACAGGTAACGTGATCTCACCATTATTTCCAAAACGTATCAAAAATTGTTATCGGTAAATTACGCTTATGCATCGAACGAATATAATGACCTTCAAGCGTTGTCCGCGCATCTCCAGGAATTGATTTTCCTTCTAAATAATCATCAATTTGCTCATAAGTTAAACCAAGTGCCACTTCATCTGGTAGCGACGGTCGATTCTCTTCTAAATCTGCAGTTGGAGTTTTTTGATATAAATGCGGTGGACAATTTAAATGCTTTAGTATTTGACGCCCTTGACGCTTATTTAAGCGGAATATCGGCATTAAATCCGCTCCGCCATCACCAAATTTCGTGAAAAACCCTGTAACTGCTTCAGCTGCATGGTCTGTTCCTAGTACAACACCACTATTCATTGCGGCAATGGAAAATTGTACCTTCATACGTTCACGTGCCTTTTCATTGCCTTTTGCAAAGTCACTTAGCTCAATGCCTGCAGCTGATAATGCTGATACACTTGCATCTACCGCTTCTTTAATATTCACTGTATAAATTTTTGTTGGACCTATATAATCTAGCGCATCTTGACAATCTTTTTCATCGGCTTGTACACCATATGGCAAACGTACAGCCCAAAACGAATAATTAGCTTCATCCGATTCTTTATTTAATTCGTCAATTGCCATTTGCGCTAATTTACCTGTTAGTGTGGAATCTTGCCCCCCACTTATTCCTAATACAAAGCCTTTTACAAATGGATGTTTCTTGGCATATGCCTTTAAAAAGTCTACCGATTTTCGAATTTCTTGCTCTACATCAATTGTAGGTAATACTTTTAATTCATCAATAATTGCTTGTTGCAATGTATCCACTGTCAACACTCCTTATTATTGTTCAAGTTCCGATACCATATTGCGGACTTCTTGAATATTACGCATTTTGTTGTCCCAGCATTTTTGACTTAAGTCTACTGGGTATTCTTCAGGATTTAGTGAACGTTTATATTCATCCCAAAGTAAATCTAAATTTCCCTTTGCATATTGACGGATTTCCATTAATGACGGACTTTCATAAACAACCTTACCTTGGTCAATTACTTTTTTGTGTAACTCCTTCGCCTCGAAATTCGTTACAAATTTCGAAACGAACGTATGCACAGGATGGAACATTTTAATGCGATCCTCAGTAGCTGGATTTTCATCCACCATCGTAATATAGTCTCCTTCAGATTTACCGTTTTTCTTATTAATAATACGGTACACCTTTTTAAGACCAGGTGTTGTTACTTTTTCTGCGTTGGCAGAAATTTTAATCGTGTCTTCCATTTCACCGTGTTCATTTTCAATCGAAACCATTTTATAAACGGCACCTAATGCAGGCTGATCATACGCTGTAATTAACTTCGTGCCGATTCCCCACATATCGACACGAGCTCCTTGTGCTTTTAAATTTAAAATGGTGTATTCATCTAAGTCATTTGATACGATAACTTTTGCATTCGGAAAACCAGCTTCATCTAACATACGACGAGCTTCCTTTGAAAGAAAGGCAATATCACCACTATCCAAGCGAATGCCGATGAAATTAATTTTATCTCCAAGCTCCTTCGCCACTCTTATTGCTGTAGGCACGCCAGATTTCAAAGTATTATACGTATCGACTAAAAATACACAGTTTTTGTGTCGCTTTGCATAGGAACGAAAAGCATCATAGTCATTTTTATAAGCTTGCACTAATGCATGGGCATGTGTTCCCGATACTGGAATATCAAACATTTTTCCAGCTCGTACGTTAGACGTGGATTCGAAACCACCTATAATGGCTGCACGCGCTCCCCAAATAGCAGCATCCATCTCTTGTGCACGACGAGTACCAAACTCCATACCAACTTCATTTTGAATAACTTGCTTAATACGACTCGCCTTAGTTGCAATTAATGTTTGATAGTTCACGATATTCAGTAATGCAGTCTCAATTAGCTGTGCTTCTACTAAAGGTGCCTCAATTCGAACGATTGGCTCATTTGCAAAAACAAGTTCCCCCTCAATCATCGAATACATTGTTCCAGTAAAACGAATCCCTTTTAAATACTCAATAAAGTCTTCCTGATAATGAAGCTCTTCACTTAAATAGGCGATATCTGTTTCACTAAACTTGAAGTTTTTTAAATAATCTAGCATGCGTTGTAAACCGGCAAAAACTGCATAGCCGTTGCCGAATGGTAACTTTCTAAAGTACAGCTCAAAGACCGCTTTACGGTTGTGAATCCCGTCAGCCCAATAACTTTCCGCCATATTAATTTGATATAAATCTGTATGCAAAGCCAAACTATCGTCTACATACTTTTCCTTCATACTAGTTCCCTTCTTCCAAAACATAATTAGTCATAGTATACACTATCTCGAAATAATTCGAAGTACGTAGCACCTTTTTCTTTGGATGTAATATTTCTTTACATAATTTTCGCAATTCACAAGTCACTATTCCCTTCCTTTTATTTTCCCTAAAGTCCGTTTTTAAAAACGTCTGCTTCCAATTAAACTACTTCTATACACCTACTTTTTTAAATTCTTTTTCTCCAAAACAGTCTCCAAAAGAACGAATCCCTCCTTAAAACGCCCGTTATTTCTCGTTATCTCACAATTCGATAAATTTCATCGAAAATACATGTTAGTTTTTCTTACATAAAGGGATTGATTTCTATGAAATAGAGTATTATCATGTTAGATAACATAACACAAGGAGTTGTTGAACATGAAAAAAATCGAAGCAATTATTCGCCCGGAAGTGTTCGCAAAAGTTCGTGAAGGATTAGCTCTTGAAGGTATTGATGGTTTAAGCATTTCAGAAATTGCTGGTGCAGGTCGTCAAGAGGGGCGTATCGGTTTATTCCGAGGTAATTCCTACTCAATGGAATTTTCTCAAAAATTAAAGTTAGAGATGGTTGTAGACAACGCCAAGGTTCAAGCAATTATAGATGTTTTATTACGTGACGCCTCAACTGGAGAAGTAGGAGACGGAAAAATCTTCATCTATCCAGTTGAGCAAGCAATTCGCATTCGTACAAAAGAACTTGGCTCGATCGCCATTGATTAATTAACGCTCGATACAAAAGGAGGAAGCTTTTATGACAAATGAAGCATTGGAACTTTCAATAAATTTAGTTTGGGTGATGCTCGGTGCATTTTTCGTATTCTTCATGCACGCAGGATTCGCAATGGTAGAGGCCGGGTTTACTCGCTCTAAAAACGCTGTAAATATTTTAATGAAAAATATTTTAACGATTTCAATCGGAGGTATCGTTTACTTTGCAGTTGGTTATGCCATCATGTTTGGCGATAGCGCTGGTGGCTTTATCGGAAGCTCAGGATTTTTCTTACAAGGTGTAGACGATATCGCCTTCTTCGTTTTCCAAGCAATGTTTGCCGCAACATGTGCAACAATTATTTCAGGTGCTGTCGCTGAACGTACAAATATCATGGCCTACATGGCTTTAGTTGTAGTGATGACAGCTATTATTTATCCAGTAGTAGGTCACTGGATTTGGCAGGGAGATGGCTGGTTAACAGCTTTAGGCTTTACTGATTTCGCCGGTTCTACTGTAGTACATTTAACTGGTGCTGTTGGTGCATTAGTTGTAGCGGCTATGGTTGGTCCTCGTGTCGGTAAATATGCAAAAGGTGTCGTGAACGTTATTCCTGGTCATTCTATTCCACTTGGTGCATTAGGTGTATTCATTCTTTGGTTAGGTTGGTACGGATTTAATGGTGCATCTACATTAGCTGCTGATCCTTCTTCTGTACCTGGCGTTATTGCTAATACATTTTTAGCTGCATCTGCTGGTGTTATTTCAACAGCTTTCTATACACGTTTCCGCTTTGGATATATTGATGGCTCTTTAACATTGAACGGTGCTTTAGCTGGCTTAGTAAGTATTACTGCCGGCGCAGCAAATTTAAGCATTGTTGGTGCCATCATCGCTGGTTTTATCGGTGGTATCATTTTAGTCGAAGCTGTTCGCTTCATTGAACATAAATTAAAAGTTGATGATCCAGTAGGTGCAATTGCTGTACACGGTGTAGCAGGTATCTGGGGTACATTAGCGGTTGGTTTATTCGACATTACTGGTGGCGGATTATTTTACGGTGGTGGCGCTACATTATTAGGAGTACAAGCACTTGGTGTAGCAGCAATTATCGTATGGACTGCTGGAACAGTCGCGATTTCAACATATGTGATTAAAGCATTCGTTCCATTACGAGTATCTCAAGAGGATGAAGTAGAAGGTTTAGATATGGCAGAGCATGGTGCTTCCGCTTACGAATTCCAAGATGTATTTAAAGGTGTTACAAAATCATCTGATAGCTTTGCACAACGCTTAACGAATCTAGGTAAACCAACCGGATCTGGTAATGTGCAAGAAAAACGTATTTAACTATTGGGTTCCCGAATTCCTTTAGCCTTCCCCTAAAGCTAAAGGCAGAGCATGCCCCCTAACATGCTCTCGAATCATTCTTTCAAAATATAATAAATGAAAAAGACTAGTTCACACCCCCAATTTGAACTAGTCTTTTTTCTGTCTTTGCATTCCTCTATTTTTCAGATTATGCTTATTATAGAACTTTTGTTTTAAAGGGGTGCAAGATGGCAAACAAAGCAATCCACTTCGAAAATGTATCGTTCGAAGTAAATAACAAAAAAATTATTCACCACGTAACCGGCACTATACATAAAGGAAAAATTACGACACTAATCGGTCCTTCTGGTGCGGGGAAAACTACGTTATTAAAAATGTGTAACGGTCTCATTTCAACAACATCTGGCACAATTACTGTAAATGGCGAGGCAATCGAAGCAATAGAACCAACTAAATTGCGGCGCCATGTTGGCATTGCATTACAAGCAGCCCCTATATTAAAAACTTCGGTTTATGAAAATTTAGCATTACCACGTAAGCTCCAACAGCAATCACTTTCGAAAGAAGAGGCCCTGCACTTTTTAAAAAATGTAGGACTAGAAGAGGAGTTTTTAATGCGCGAGGCATCTGATTTATCTGGTGGTCAAAAGCAAAAGCTATCAATCGCAAGGACATTAGTCAATCAATCCGAAATATTACTATTAGATGAAATCACCTCCGCGCTAGATCCTAAATCCGTCCGTGAAATCGAAGAATTAATTGTACAATTAAATAAACAATTTCGGGTAACAATCATATGGATTACACATAATATTGAGCAAGCAAAAAGGCTTGGTCATTTTACATGGCTTTTAAAAGATGGCGAACTTATCGAAGCTGCTGAAACAAACAATTTATTCAAATCATCTAATGAAGTTGTACAGCAATTTTTAAAACGAGGTGACGATTTATGACGTATACTTCGTTGTCATTAACATTATTATTCGTCTTTATCCCACTTATTTTATCGAAAACATTAAAACTTGGATTAGAGCGTGACACCATTATCGCTACAGTACGCTCGGTAATCCAGCTTCTCGCAGTCGGATATTTACTGAACTTCATTTTTGAATCAGAAAGTATTTTGTATATCATACTAATGATTTCATTAATGATTGTTGCAGCTACATTAAATGCGCGCAAAAAGGGAAAAGATATACCAGGTATTACGTGGAAGCTAATCGTCACATTATTATCAGTAGAAACGGTCATTATGGGTGTGCTTCTCGGATTACAAATCATCCCTGCAACAGCAAATTTCATTATTCCAATTAGTGGGATGATGATTGGCAACTCAATGGTCCTGTCTATCCTATTTTTGAATCGATTTAAAGCTGAAATTGATGCGAATGAAGATGCCATCGAGCTTATCTTATCCCTTGGTGGCACACCGAAACAGGCCATCCATCAGCAGTTAATAAATGCGATCAAAGCAAGTATGATTCCAACAGTTGAAGCGCAAAAAACGATTGGACTTGTCCAATTACCAGGTATTATGAGCGGGCAAATTATTGGTGGGGCGAATCCTATTCAAGCTGTACAGTTTCAAATCTTAATTATTTTCGCTTTGCTAACCTGCGCAACACTTTCATCCATCATATTGGGCTTTTTAGTATATCCAACTTTATTTAATGAACGTATGCAAAAGTTAAAAGTAATTGAAAAATGAACAACGTCCCACGCAGTATTCCCGAATTACTATATGGTATAATTTTTGTAGCACTTTACCGTAAGTAACGGTGATTAGAATTGAAACACTTGAACAACAAGGAGATGTTTTTATGGCACTACGCGATTTTTTCATTGCATTATCTGAAAACCAAACTCTTAGTAACACTGCACAAAAATACGGGCTTAAGCTTGGTGCACAAAGTGTTGTCGCAGGTACAACAATTCCTGAAGTAATGGAAAGCATTAAACAATTAAACGCTCAAGGAATCTCTTGTACAGTCGACAATTTAGGTGAATTCGTGTTTGAAGAAGCCGAGGCAACGAAAGCTAAAGAAGAAATTTTAACAATAATTGAAGCAATTCATGCAGAAGGCGTTGATGCACATATTTCATTAAAACCATCTCAGCTTGGCTTAGATATTGATATCGATTTTTGCTATGACAACTTACGTGAAATCGTTGAGCGCGCCTATGAATACGGCATCTTCGTCAACTTTGATATGGAGGATCATAAGCGTCTCCAACCATCATTTGATATGTTAGAAGAATTAGCAAAATCATTCGATAACGTCGGTACAGTCATCCAAGCGTATTTCCATCGAGCAAAGGATGACATCGAGCAATTTAAAGAGTATCGTCTACGTATCGTAAAAGGTGCATATAAAGAGACTGCTGACATTGCATATCAAGACAAACTAGATATTGATATTAACTTTATCGAGCTCATTGAATACCATTTAGCGCATGGTGGCTTCACATCGATCGCAACCCATGATCATAACATCATTAAACACGTGAAATATTTTGTTGAGGAATATGATATTCCAAAGGATAAATTTGAATTCCAAATGCTTTACGGCTTCCGTAAAGACTTGCAGCTGGAATTAGCTCGTGAAGGTTATCAAGTTTGTGTGTATGTTCCTTACGGTAAGGATTGGTATGGCTACTTCATGCGTCGTTTAGCCGAACGTCCACAAAACTTAAACCTCGTAACAAAGCAAGTGTTCAACAATAAAACGAACACACTTCTTGCCGTTGCAGCAGGTGCCTTCGTTTTAGGTAGATTAACAAAGAAAAAATAACTACACAAAAATCCCTCACCCATTTGAATCTCAAATAGATGAGGGATTTATTTATTTATTCCAGCCCTTTTCTTTAAAGCGAGCAATCGCTTCAATACGGTTACCGACCCCAAGCTTATCTAATATTGTAGAAATATAGTTCCGCACAGTGCCGGCTGATAAAAATAACTCTGCCGCAATTTCTTTTGTCGTTTTTCCTTCTGCGACAAGCTCTAGCACTTGGCTTTCTCGATCTGTTAGTGGGTTTTCGCTATCATCTTCATAGACGAAATCTACAAGCTCCGGCGCATAAATTCTACGCCCGTCCATTATTACTCGTATTGAATTTACAAGCTCCTCAATTGGACTATCTTTTAATAAGTAACCTCTAACACCAGCCTTTCGGGCACGTTCAAAATAGCCCGGTCGAGCAAAAGTTGTTAAAATGATAATTTTACAGTTACTTCCTCTTAACGCTTCTGCTGCATCTAATCCTGTTTTAATAGGCATTTCGATATCCATAATACAAATATCTGGTTGCAAGTCATTGACCATTTTGACCGCTTCTTCTCCGTTTTTAGCAAGGCCCACTACCTCTATATCATCTTCCATACTTAATAAAGATTTCATCGCACCAAGTAGCATTCCCTGGTCCTCTGCTATGACTATTCGAATCATGTCATTTCTCTCCTTTTTGATGCGTAATCGCCAATGGAATTTGCATCGTCACTGTTGTTCCTTCATCATTTTCAATTTCAATCGTTCCATTTAAAAATTCAATACGTTCCTGCATACCTTTTAAGCCATTACCACCATCTAAACGGTTTGTCCGTTCAAATCCTGTTCCATTATCTTGAATGGTTATTTTAAATTCATCATCACTTTGATAAAAATGAATTCGACAAATCGTTGCTTTACTGTGCTTTACGATATTCGTAACTGCTTCCTTTAAACACATGCTAATGACGTTTTCTGTTAAAGTGGGCATTTTAATTTCTGTCACATCACCATGTAGGCGAAGCTTTATTTGTGCTGCCTTTAAAATTTGCTCCACTCTGTAAAGCTCTTCTTCAATGCGTACCGTACGCATATCCGCTACAAGCTCCCGTACTTCTTTTAAGGCCACACTTGCAGTTTGGCGAATATCTTTAATTTCTAATATGGCCTGCTGTGGATTTTTCTCTACTAATCGCGCAGCCAAATCACTTTTCAAGCCAATCATTGATAACTTTTGACCAAGTGTATCGTGTAAATCACGGGCAATACGCTGGCGCTCCTCATGTATCGTCAATTCTGAAATTCGTTCGCGGGCAGTTTCTAGCTCGCCTTCTAAGTTTTCTCGTCTTGTTCTTGAATAGAGCGTAAACGGTAGTAATACAACACCTAGAACATTAATGATGATGAAAGGTGTTTGCATTAAAAATAAATCAAGAAAAATGAAGTATCCACCTACAATTGAAAGTACAGTAAAACCAATATGTAACCCATACATAATATAAAATCCAACCGATTGCCTAATATTACCAATAAAAAACGCCGTAAACAACGATAAATACACGTATCCAAACATTAATGTCATGATGATATTAAGAATCATTTGGAAGCTAATCCACATATACTTCACACCGTTTTTAGCACGGAATGAAAAATAATGACATAAAAAATAAAATAATATTAACACTATTCCCAAAATGATTTGCCACAGTGAAAAAGACTGTATGATGAAGAAAAATGGCATTACACAAAAAATAATCCATATATATATACTTAACATCGGGCTTTTTGGGATGATACTATACCAAGTTTGCATAATAGCCTCAATTCTTTTTTGTTTTCATTATAACAAAACAGGTACCTCCAAATGAATGATGAGGTACCTAAGATTTTTGTTTATTTATTTTACAATAGATGTTTTACGACCTATGCGTGAAAGTTCTGATTTTGTCGCTTCCTTAAATGTGACAAAACGATAGTTTTCTGGATCATATAATTTATAACGAATTGATTCTAAGCTTGTCTTTAATGTAATCGTTGTCGCCTTTTGTAGTGGTTTAATCGATTCATGTGCATCTTCTAATTTATAGTTCGGTACACGAGGCGATAAATGGTGAACATGGTGGAAGCCAATATTCCCTGTGATCCATTGGAGCAATTTTGGTAGTTTATAATAAGAACTTCCTTCAACTGCTGCCTTCACATAATCCCATTCTGTGTCCACTTCAAAATATGAATCCTCATACGTATGCTGAATGTAGAACAACCAAATTCCCATTGAGCCCGCGATAAATAATGTAAGCCCGTGTACTAATAAGAAAGTTGTCCAACCAAAAATTAAGATTAAAGTCGTACAAACTACAAGAAGTACGATATTCGTAAAGTACGTATTTAATCGTTCTTTACGCTTCGCATCCTTGCGATTAAAACGGTTTAACACTAATACCATAAATAACGGTCCTAAGCCGAACATTACAAGTGGATTGCGATAAAGTCGATAACCTAAGCGACCAAGCTTAGATTTTTCAAGATACTCATCAACTGTTAACATATCGATATCGCCAATTCCACGCTTATCCAAGTTCGAACTTGTTGCATGGTGAATCGTATGCTCACGCTTCCATTTTTCATAAGGGAATGACGTTAAAATTCCTGAAATATTCCCGATAATATCATTTGCTTTTTTACTTTTGAAAAATGAGCCATGTGTACAGTCATGGAAAATAATAAATGTACGAACAACAAAGCCTGAAGCAATTACACTACATAAAGCTGTATACCATGGAGAATAAGGTAGTAGCACATAGCCCGCTCCCCAGATTAATAATAAAGGTAATAGTGTATTTATTAGCTGTTGAATACTTAAACGCGTTTCAGATTTTGCAAAAGGAGCAACTTCTTTACGCAATTGTTTTGTTTTTTCTACATCTTTACTAGCCATTTTGTATCCCTCTTTCCTCCAAATCATTACACTTATCTTAATTAAATCGAGGAAATTCAAAAACGCTCAAACATCACATTTTTTTTATGACAGATGTCATATGACTAGGTCCTAATTCTCTTTTGGTTCCGTTGGTCCTTGTAAATCAAGCTGATAAAAGACAAGGTCCAGCCAACGATTAAATTTGTAACCCGCATTTCGAATTGTTCCACTATATGTAAAACCTAGCTTTTCATGAATACGTATACTCGGCTCATTGTCTTTATCGATACATCCAACCATCGTTTTTACTTCCTGCTTCGTTGCATATTCGATTAGCCCAGACATTAATTTACTCGCTATGCCTTTTTTGTAATGGTTTTTATGCACATAAACCGAGTGCTCTACTGTATATTGATAGGCTGGATATGCACGGAACGGACCATATGTCGCATATCCCGCAACTTCTCCATTATCTTCATACACAAAGAGAGGTTCTCCTGCCTGTTGCTTCTTTTCAAACCACTCCATACGCTGTTTTATTGTTTGTTCTTTATACATATAAATTGCCGTTGAATTTACAATATTATCATTAAAAATTTCTAAAATTGTCGGGATATCCGCAGCAGTGGCTTGTCGAATCATGATTAATTCCTCCTAGACTTTTAAGCCGCCCTACCAATGGTGGACGGCTTTTACATTTTACTTATACATTAAAATAGCGGGCATTTGGATGCGCAAACACAATGGCAGAAACACTGGCCTCTGGTTCCATCATAAAGCCTTCTGTTAATTGTATGCCAATATCTTCTGGCTTCAATAGGTCAAACAGCTTTTCTTGATCCTCTAAATTTGGACATGCTGGGTAGCCGAAGCTAAAACGCTGCCCTTGATATTTTGCTGCGAATCGATCACGCATCGTAAAGTCGGTCGCATCTGGGAAGCCCCATTGATCACGAATCTCCTGGTGAATACGCTCTGCAAATCCTTCCGCTAATTCTAACGCTGTAGCTTGTAGTGCATGGCTTTCTAAAAACTTCCCTGCTTCTTTTAATTCTCGCGCCTTCTCACTTACACCATACCCAGCAGTCACAACCATTAATGCGATATAATCCATTTCACCACTTTCAACAGGTTTTAAAAAGTCTGCCAAGCATAAAAACGGCTCAACCTGCTGGCGTGGGAAAGTAAAACGTTTAATTTCTATTGTTTGATCCTCTGGACTATATACGACTACATCATCCCCATCTGAATGGGCAGGGAAAAATTGATACATGCCGGATGCGGATAATAGATCGCTATTTAAATAATTATTTACTAGTGTAGTTAATTGAATGGCACGCTCATCTTGATTCGCTAACAGCTGTTCCAGATTGCCCTTGAGTCCTAAGTGATGTCCAATTAATGTACGCATATTAACATAAGGCTGTAAGTGTGATACCGCATAATTACGCTTCACATGACGAAGCAAATCCTTTGGTTTAAATACATTTGCATCCTCGACTGTTCGTACTGGCTTTTCGGCAACCGCAACGGCCGGCCGAGCTGCACGCTTCGCATCTGCCTCAATGCGCTTTTCACGGGATTCACGTAGTTCAGCTAATAGCGTCTCACGTGTTCCTTCATTCATTAAACGATTTGCCTGTTCGAGACCTTGCATTGCATCCTTTGAATAAATTACAGGTCCATCATATTGATCAGCAATTTTTGTTTCAGTAAAACGACGAGATAATGCCGCGCCCCCAACTAAAATTGGCACATCAATTCCTGCCTCTTTAAAGTCTTGGGCAGTCGTCACCATTTGCTGAGCAGATTTTACGAGCAATCCTGAAAGTCCAATAAAATCAGGCTTTTCTTTACGAACTGCATCAATTAGTTGGGCTGGCGTTACTTTAATACCTAAATCGACAACCCGGTAACCGTTATTACTTAAAATAATATCGACGAGGTTTTTGCCAATGTCATGTACATCTCCTTTAACCGTTGCAAGTACCATCGTCCCTTTACTTGCACTAGAATCGCCCTTTTCCATAAACTGTTCTAAATGAGCAACGGCAGCTTTCATCACACCAGCACTTTGTAGTACTTCTGCTACGATTAATTGGTTGTCATTAAATAAGCGCCCAACTTCCGCCATTCCAGCCATTAGCGGGCCGTTAATAACCTCCAACGGCGTTTCAAAAATTTCTAGTGCTGCATTTAAGTCCTCAATGAGCCCTTCCTTTGTTCCTTCTAATATGTAGTACGCAAGACGCTCCTCAACGGTAGCCGGAAGTTCCTTTGTAGCTGCTTCTTTTTTCTTATCTCGGTAAAAGTCCGTAAATACAGCCAATGTGTCATCATTTGTATTAAAAATTAAATCATTCGCCAATTTAATTTCTGCTTCAGGAATCGAAGCATAGCGCTCTAATTTTTCCGTATTTACAATGGCATAATCAAGCCCTGCCTGTGTACAGTGATATAAATATACCGCATTAAGTACTTCACGACCTACTGGCGGTAAACCAAATGAAACATTACTAACGCCTAACACAGTTAAACAGTTCGGTAACTTTTCTTTAATAAGGCGAATCCCTTCAATCGTCTCTTCAGCCGCGCCAAGATATTGTTCATCTCCTGTACCAACAGGGAACATCAGTGGGTCAAAAATAATATCCTCAGGTGACATACCCCATTTTTCTGTTAACAACTTATAAGAACGCATTGCCACTTCAAGCTTTTTCTCACGGGTAACCGCCATTCCTATTTCATCGATCGTCCCGACAACAAGGGCAGCACCGTATTTTTTTACGAGAGGCATGACCGCATCAAAGCGTTCCTCACCATCCTCTAGATTAATGGAGTTAATAATCGCTTTCCCTTGTGAAAACTTTAGAGCCTCCTCCATAACTCGCTCATCAGTAGAGTCAATTACTAGAGGCACCTTTACCTTTTTTACCACTTCCTGCATGAAGTTTTTCATATCCTCTACTTCATCCCGGTCTGGGTTTGCCAAGCAAATATCAATGACATGGGCACCATTTTTTACTTGTGCACGGGCAATTTCCGCTGCCTCCTCAAACTTTCCTTCAATAATTAAGTTTTTAAATTTACGTGAGCCAATTACATTTGTGCGTTCACCAATAAAAAGCGGGCGCATCGACTCATCATATTGTAGCGGCTCAATCCCCGATACGACATGGCCATGCGTTTTTCTCTTTGGTTCACGCGGCGCTAAATCCTTTACAGCTTCACGGATTGCTGCGATATGTGCAGGTGTCGTCCCACAGCAGCCACCGACTATATTTAGCCAGCCCTTTTCAGCAAAGCCTTGCAGTTTTTTCGATAAGGATTCTGGTGTTTCGTGGTAACAACCTTCTTCATCCGGAAGACCTGCATTCGGATAACAGCTAATATAGCCATTGGAAAGCTCTGCTAATGACCGAATATGATCTGTCATAAATTCTGGACCAGTTGCACAGTTTAGACCAACTGATAATGGATTAATATGCTCGATTGAAATATAAAAAGCTTCAATTGATTGTCCAGCAAGTGTCGTTCCCATCGGCTCAATCGTTCCTGAAATCATAACTGGAAGCTCTTTTCCTACTTCATCAAATACTCGACGAATTGCAATGGTTCCAGCTTTTACATTGAGCATATCTTGCGAGGTTTCTAAAAGGAGTAAATCAGCACCTGCTTCAACTAGTGCCTTAGCTTGTATATAAAAGTTTTCCTCTAGCTCTTCAAACGTAATGCCACCTGTAACAGATAATGTTTTCGTTGTGGGTCCTATCGCTCCCGCAACAAAGCGTGGCCATTCAGGTGTCGAATATTCACGAGCCGCTTCTAATGCAATTTCTACAGCTTTTGTATTAATTTCAACAGCCTTGTTTCCAAGATTGTACTCATTTAATACGAGGGGGGTACCGCCAAATGTGTTCGTACATAAAATATCCGTGCCCGCATCTAAATAAGCCCGATGAATTTCCCCTAAAACGTCTGGTCGTGTAAGAACAAGGTTTTCATTACAGCCATCTAATTCTTCTCCACCAAAATCCTCATAGGTTAAATTTTCATTTTGAAGCATCGTCCCCATAGCACCATCGATGATTAATATTCTTTTTTGTAATTGCTCATGTATTGGGTGATTAAACATTTATGTGTACTCCTTTTTTGTTGGCATCCAATTGTTTTACGTAATCCATTAATTCGAGTGTCATATCGTAACGTAAAAACGGTGTAATTAAATAAATTCCATTGAAATATTGGCATGCTGTGTCTAGTAATTCTTTTGCAATCGCGATTCCTTCTGCAGTCGCGGCTTCCTTATCCTCACCGCACGCGGCCATCCTTGCTAGTACTTCATCAGACAATTTAATACCTGGCACCTCGTGATGGAGAAATTCTGCGCTTCTTGATGAAGTAAGCGGCATAATTCCAATATAAATTGGCGTTTCTAAATGCTTTGTCTCCTCATAAATTTCTACAATTTTTTCCTTTGAATAGACTGGCTGTGAAATGAAGTAATCCGCACCGTGCTCAATTTTTTTCTCTAAGCGCGCTACTGCACGGGCAAGTACTCGTACATTAGGATTGAACGCAGCAGCAACTGAGAAATTCGCCTGCTTCCGTAATGATTTACCTGTAAACGAACCACCTTTATTTAATTGCTTAATTAATGAAATGAGCTCCATGGATGACACATCATATACACTCGTCGCTCCAGGGAAGTCCCCAACCTTTGTTGGGTCACCTGTCACAACTAAAATATCATGTAATTCAAGTGCATCAAGTCCCATTAAATGCGATTGTAAGCCGATCAAATTCCGATCACGACATGTTAAATGTGGGAGGGACCGGATTCCATGCTCTTTTAAAATCGCGGCCATTGCAATATTACTAATGCGCGGCGATGCGAGGGAATTATCCGCCATCATCACAACATCTGCTCCTGCTCTCGCTAGCTGCTTTGCCCCTTCCACAAAGCCATCAATTTCTAAATGACGTGGGGTATCTAATTCTACAATAACAGAACGCTCACGCTTCGCTTTTTCATGGAGCGGCTCTTGCTTTCGCGGCTCTGCTTGACGAACGAATTCTGTGCGTCCTAGTAATTTTTCTTTTGTCGTAATTGGCTCTACATTTGCTAAGCGTGCCTTTAACGCTGCGATATGCTTTGGCGTTGTACCACAGCAGCCACCAATTAAACGAACACCTTGCTCTACTAGTTCAACTGCTGCACGGGCAAAGTAATCTGCTTCGGATTCATACACAACACGGCCATCTTCTACGTCCAATAACGAGGCATTTGGATAGGCAGATAAATACGCATTTTGCGGTAAATTTACTCCTTCAAAGGCTTGAATTGTATGAAATGGGCCGAGTCTACAGTTGCTACCCACAATATCTGCACCTAGGCGCTCTAAGTCATGTAGTGCCTCATTCAGCGATTGACCATTTAACAAAACGCCAGGTTCCTGCATTGTTACTTGTGCAATAATTGGTAAGTCTGTTAATGAACGCAATAAATGCACACTGTGTGATAATTCTTCAAAGTCATAATACGTTTCTAATAAAAATCCATCTGGTTCACCAACAAGTAACACATCCACCTGCTCTTTGAAAGCCCTTAAAATCTCCTCCAATGTTGCATCACTTTTTCGGATACCTCGAATTCCACCAATTGTCGCTAATACATACTGTCCTCCTGGAGCTGCCGCAGCTTTGGCAATTTCAATAGCCGCTTTATTAAACTCCTGCACACGTCCCTCAAAACCATAGCGCGCTAATTTGATTGCGTTAGCACCATATGTATTCGTCTGAATAATATCTGCACCTGCTGCAATGTAATCACTATGGATTTTTTCAATAATTTCTGGACGTGCAATGTTCATTTCTTCATGACAATAATCCAGTCCGTAAGAATATAATAATGTTCCGATTGCACCGTCCGCTGTTAACACTTTTGTCTTTAAATCTTCCAGTAATCCCATTACATCCACTCCATCGTTCACAGTATTTTCAGATATATTTGAATATAAAAAAACCTTCTTTAAAAATAAAAGAAGGTTACACAATGTCTGCTGTCATTCCTTCTCATCTTTTGGCAAAAGCCATCTGGATTTAGCACCTGACATAAGTTGGTTGCTGAAGTTTCTTAGGGCCAGTCCCTCGACTTCTCTTGATAAGAATTTTTATGAATTTTTTAAATAATTAAAAGAATCATACCGTTATAAACGAAAAACGTCAATACCCTTTAGCGGGGTAAAGTGAATCTTCTAGTCGTGGACGACCTTTCCCACGACTAGTTAGCTTCACCAATCGGGCTTTTACGGGCAGTTCTTAATTTTACTGCCCGTTTACGCGGGGTAAAGTGAATCTTCTAGTCAATCCTATAGAAGCGTAGCAATTTCCTGTCCTGTCTTTTTACCGTTTTGAATACATGCCCCAATTCCTACTCCGAAATATGAGCAGCCTGCTAACAATAAATTAGGATAACGTACTTCTAAATCTTTTACTACTACGTTTAATGCTTCATTATGAGCTAAATCATAACGCGGCATTTGATCGATCCACTTCGTTATGTTGACGATTGTTGGCTCTTCTTCAATTCCCAAGCTTAAACGAATGTCCTCAAGCGCGACCTTCGTTAGCTCTTCATCTGACATCGCCGCTAACTCCTCATAACGCACATTATTATTTTTATAAAATAATCGAACAAGTAAATTGCCTTGTGCGGACGTATGCTTCCATTTACGGCTTGTCCATGTTGATGCATTACATACTAATTCACTATTGTGTGAAACAATAAAACCCGTCCCATCTGCTGGTAAAACAGAATCCGGTACATCAAAGCCTACATACATAGTCAAAGCAGAAGCAGTTGTAAATTTTTGTAGCTGTACATCAAGCTGTTCATCCTTTAACACATGACGCACCGTTTCATTTGGCACTGCTAATACAACAACATCTGCCACGATTGTTTCATCTTGAAGTATGACTTCATAGCCTACGTCTAACTTGCGAATCTGTTTTGTTGCCGTATTTTTTTTGAATTCAACTTCTGGTAATAGTTCCTCTAATCGATCAATAATAGCTGACAAGCCTTTTTGGAAGGAGATAAACTTTTTATTGGCTGCCTTATCGAATTGTGCACGATTCGCTTCAAAGCCTTTAATGATTGAGCCATATTCATTTTTATAATCAACTAAATAAGGCAACGTAGAGGCTAAGCTCAGCTGATATAAATCCCCGGAGTAAACACCCGCAAGCACAGGTGCAATTTGATTATGAACTAGCTCTTCTCCTAAGAAATGCGCCAAAAAAGAACCAATCGAGCTTTCTTTCGTGAAGCTAGTGTTAGGTAACATTAAATCTTGCAGTGCTCGTTGCTTCCCTTCTTCAGAAACGAGCGTACTAGACATGAGGGAATCCACGCTCATTGGTATCCCAAATGTCGAACCCTCCGGAATAGCATGTAGCTCATTATTAGTATGAATATAAGAGATGCCTGTTTCGTTATAAACAAGCTGCGATTCGAAATCGAGCTCCTTTACTAGCTCTATTACACCTGGGTGCCTTGCAACTATCGAGTCTGCACCCGTTTCCATAATAAAGCCACTTGCCTGTTGGGAGTGAATTTTCCCTCCTAAGTACTCATTTTTTTCAATTAATATTAACCGTGCTTTATTATTTGTTTCCTCTAATTGCTTTTTTAAATAATGCATTGTACAAAGACCTGTAATCCCTCCACCAACTACGACCACTGTTTTCATATATACCTTCTCCAATCCGTTCATGTTTCTTTCTCCAGTATAATCTTTTTTGAATTCATTTTGGACTGATGGATATTACAAATTTTAAACGAAAAAAAGATTAGGGGAAAACTCACCCTAATCCATTAAACTTCTCATTATCTTGTAAGTCTTGCGAAATTGTTGCTAAATTATCCGCTGCAATTGTTACTTCATCAAAGGCAGCTCCTAGTTCAGTAATAACTGAGCCAATTAACCCCACTTCTTGCTCTACAAGATTGCTTTGAATTTTTGTTTCCTTCAATGATTCCACGATTGCAGAAAACTGCGCTTCTGTGCCTTTCATACTTTCTTCACCAGCTTGAACCGCAACTTTAATTTCTTTTAAGGACTCTAATAATCTTGTTGTACGAATATTTGTATTTTGTAATAGTTCTTCCACATTTATCGTAGAATCTTTTGTTTGCTCCGAAAGCTTTCGAACTTCACCCGCTACAACACCAAAACCTTTACCCGCTTCGCCTGCACGTGCCGCTTCAATCGCTGCATTTAATGCTAAAAGGTTCGTTTGGTTGGCAATATTCGTAACAATACCCATCGTTTGCTCCATCTCTTTTGAAATTTCCGCTAACTTTTCAATTTCCAAAGAAATCGAGCCAACCGCATCATGTATAGCATCCATACTCATCGATTGATGTTGAATTTGAACTTTACCATGATGAGCTTGATCTGTAGCAATTGTTGAAAGGTCAATAGCTCTTTTAGTATAGGAAACCATAACATCTGCTTGCGTCGATAGTTGGTGAAACGAAGCATTTGTTTGCTCAGATATTGCCGCTAAATTTGAGGATGATTCAATAATAGAATTACCTACATTGCGTCGTTCTTCCTCTAAACGTTGTTGCATTCTCTCTACGACAGCTTCATATTCCTCTAACACGACTTGCTGTTCGAAATTCAATATTTTTGAAATGGCTTCTAATGTCCGAAAACGTTGTTCATCATTATCAATGTTTATTTTCACTAAACGGATAAATTCGACTAACAAACTTTGGAATGCACCAATATACCATTTGGTTTTCAACCCTATTCGTACATGTACTTGTGCAATTTTTTTACGTTTCAAAAAATATTCGTCATTGATAGTACCACTGAACATTTCACAAATATGCCTATTTAACGTAACTTTCAAGCGATCAATAGAGCTATTATCATTAATAATTTGAACTAAGCTAGATTCCATCCCTAAATTGCGATAAAAGGTATCTACAATATGTTCAATATTTTCATCAATATAGGGCTTAAATATTTTTAAATATTTTAAATCTCCTTCTGTTAAGTCCAACATTTCAAGTTGTTTAGCTATGGGAGAATTTTCGGTATACTCTAACTTCACATTTACTTGTTGGATAGATGTCGCATGGGAATTCTCATCTTTCTTCTTAAAAAACATCTTCTACCTCGCCTTATTAAAATTGCTCTTCTTTCTTTTTTACATTTGAAGATTGTTTAAAAGAAACATTACCGAGCTCGTTGTTTAGACACTTTACCGTGATACATACTATTCATCTAGCAAAAAATTACCCTTTAAAATGCCATTACACCATTTTATCGGATATAACTTTTCTATTGTAATTGTTAAATATGTCATTTAATTAACATTCCTATTATAAATAAGGTTCTTATGAAATGAAACAAAATAGTAATAAAAATGGAAATATTTTATTCTTTTGCCCTATTTCACCTCACGATGTATTAGTTATTTATTAATATTATAATGCTATTTATAAAACGGACTTCTAGTATAATTGAAGATATCACGTGCTTAAAATTGGAAAATTATACTATTAAATTTCTTGAAACAATTATAGTTAAAATTACAAAATAAGTAAATTAAAAAGTAATTTTTCAGTTTGAGTTAGAAAAATTACTTAAATCGTCCTCATAATAATGAAAGCTGTTTATTCAATGTAATCATTTCTACTTGCAATGATACAGAACGCTTTTCAAAATATCGAATACGCTCTTCACTACGATTTTCCGTGAGATGATTTTTATCTAACATTGTAATGGCATCACTTACAAATAGTCTTAATGTACGCAACCCTGACTCCAACTTCCTGACTTCTCTTCCGTATATCAGTATTTTATCGTCCGTTGCTCGTCCTTTTTTATTAAGAATTATTGTTGTATTAATCCGGTTATCAATTTCCTCATAGCGTTTTGTTTGTCGTGTACAAACTGTAGTCACTTTTTCATTGTATTTACGAACTTCTTGGTTATCGATACCCGTTTGTAACTCCCCTTTTAAATACTCAACAATTGTACAAAGCATTGTTAAATCTTCTTGTTGCTCAAGTAATATTTGATGAAGCATCCCCAAATTGCCTTCTTTTAAATTTGAAGATACATGCGGTACTGCTAGCATAAACATAGAATCTCCCCTTACATTCGATTTACGAATATCATTCCTGCAATCCATACATTTAAAACTTGCTCACGCATTACATTATTCCTGTTTCAATTGCTCAGACGCCTTCTTACGCCACTTTGTTGCTTCGTTTGCATCAATCATTTCATATAATTCTACTAGCTTTTCAGTTGATTGCACATCACCCAATAAACTAGCCTGTTTATAATAGCGAATTGCTTGTTCCAAACTTTGCTTTACCCCATAACCATTTTCATAACAGTATGCCATATTATAAATTGCATCCACGTGAAATCCTTCCGCTCCCTTTAAAAACCATTTCACAGCTTCCTTCTCATTTTGTGGCTGATCGAGCTCTCCTGAAAAATGAATCATACCTATTCGGTAAACTGCATCAAGATATCCCCCCGCTGCGGCTTTGCAATAATATTGGAGCGCCTGTTTCGGATTTTCTTCTGTTCCTAATCCTTGCTCATACATAATACCGAGTGTATACATTGCTTCTACTACGCCTATTTCGGCAGCTTTTGTAAACCACATAAGCGCTACCTCTTCATTAACCACTGTCCCTTCGCCATTCAAATACATATCCGCTAAATTATTGATAGCATCTGGATGTTTTTTCAGGGCTGCACGCTCATAAAAATGGAAGGCTAGCTCGACACTCCCTCTATTATCAAGCTCTTCAAAATAGCAATTCGCTAATTCGTATAGTGCATCTGCATCATCGTGGATTTCTATAGCTCGTATAAGCAAATGATACATTTCTTTATAATAGGATTGTTCCTTATACAATAAAGCAATTTTTATCATTGCTTCTACTTCATTATTATTGGCCTGTGTATATTGCTGTTTCCAATACGAAGCATTCTCCGGTGATCTATTATCAATGAACTTTTCAAATTGTTGTTTATCCAATTCATCACCTTCTTTTAAACTCTTCAATTTTTTTTTGAAAATAATCAAGTAAATATTGCTTAAACTCTGTTGCTGCTGGAGGCAAATATCGATTTTTCGCCCAGGATACACCTACAGAGCGATAGCAAGGTGGATCTACCTTTAAGCGCTTTACATTATAATGATCTAGTCCTTTAATATTTGGAATCAATGATATCCCCATACCTGCGCCAACAAATCCAGCCACAGTATGCATTTCTTCGGCCGCAAATGTCGTATTTAATTTTATCCCTTCACTTAAGAAAAATTCATCAACTAATTGACGTAATGAGTTCCCCTTTTTTATGGCAATAAACGGCTCGTCCTTTACATCCTCTAACTTGATTGTTTCTCGATGAGCAAGTGGATGTGTTGTCGGAACAATTAAAAAAAGCTCTTCAACAAAAAGCTCTTCTGTTTCAATTTCAATGACTTTTGATTCGATTTTTTGCGATAAACATAAATCGATTGCCCCTTCTTCTAAACGTTTCAATAAATTTAATGATGTAGCTTGCGTTAATGAAAATTGCATATTTGGAAAGCGCTCTGTCGTTGCGGCAATTAATTCCGGTACAATCTCCATCCCAAGTGTATGAATAAAGCCAAAGGATACTTCTCCAGATCCGGGTTTAATAATATCTTCAAACTCTTCCTTTATCCGCTCATACTCATCTAAAATAATATTCACACTTTGTAAAAAAAGTTGTCCAAAGCGGTTTAAATAAATCGAACGTCCTTCTCGGTCAAATAAGGGCACACCTAATTCTTGCTCAATGTTTGAAATGGACTTACTTAACGCAGGTTGGGAAATCGATAAAATTTCCGCGGCTCGTGTCATATGTTGCATTGTAGCAACGGTTTTGAAATATTGAAGCTGTTCAATCTCCATTTTGCATACCTCACATCATTAATAACTTTTTGGAATCAAAACAATAGAAATAATAAATTGTACTTATATATTTATACCTTTTATAATAGTCGGTAGCAACTAGAATTCATATCAAAATCCATTTTAAATTTCAAGAGTTTTTCATAAAAATTTATAAAATTGACATAATTAACTTCACAAAGGGGTCTAAAAGACAATGAAACTCATCGCGCCGAAACCTTTTACAATTGAAGCTGAAGCTCGTAAACGTGCTGTATTATTACTTCACGGATTTACCGGTAACACAAATGATGTAAAACGTTTAGGAAAATATTTATCTGATCGCAACTATACTGTTCATGCACCTTTATATAAAGGCCATGGCGGTGGTCCTGATTTATTAATTCAATCTAATCCGACTGAATGGTGGGATAGTGTTATTGAAGGCTATGATGTATTGAAAAGCCGTGGTTATGAAGAAATTGCGGTAGCTGGTGTATCGCTTGGCGGTATCTTCTCTTTAAAGCTTGGCGAAGAACGTCCAACAAAAGCGATTGTTACAATGTCTGCTCCTGCCATGTCAAAATCAACTGCTAGCTTGCAAAATCGTATTGTGGATTATGCTATTAATTATAAAAAATTAGCTGGCACTTATGATGAAACGACAGATACTCGAGATAAAATTGCTGAGCTAGTAAAAATGCCTTCGTTAAATTATTTGCAAAATATGATTAACGAAACAAGTGAAAAATTAAATGTTATTCAAACTCCAGTCCATATTTTACGCGGATTAGAAGATGATGAATATTACTGTGAAAGTGCTGACTTAATTTATAGTTCCGTAAACTCTCGTATCAAATCCGTAAAAACATTTATTAATTCTGGTCATATATTAACATTAGGTAAAGAGCGTGAATTAGTATTTGAAGAAATTTATCGTTTCTTTGAAGGCCTAAAGTGGAAAGAATAATCTTGTGTCCCCTTGCAAAAATCCCCGTTTTTGCAATGATATATTTGAAAGACGCATCTTGTGCAGTGCTAGCGTAAGATGCTGTTCTTTCTTACATCGACTTGAAAAAATAATTTATTCTCGTCGACAAAAATGAGCGATAGCATGGATCCCCGTCCATCTATCGCTCATTTTAATTACTCTTCAGAAAGTGCGGTTACGATAATTTTCGCTAATTGTGCGCGCGTTACTTTATTAAATGGTGAGAAAGTTGTAGCACTTGTTCCCTCTGCAATTCCATAGTCGTATAAGTACGTAATGGCAACTTGAGTTTCCTTATTAAGTTTTACAATATCTTTAAATGGAGCGATAGCAGTTGGCACATATTCCTCTCCGACTAAATGATTGGAAAGACGCATTAACATTAATGCTAGCTGTGCTCGTGTAATTTCTTCTTTTGGATTAAAGTAACCACCATTCTCGTTCACAAGTCCTGCCTCAAAAGCTGCTGCTATTTCAGTTTGCGTTTGTGAGTCGTAATTACTAATGTCTTTAAATGGTGCTTGCTTTGTCGCTGTTAATTCGAAAGCGCGAGAAATAACTGATAACACTTGCACTCTTGTCATATTGACATTCGGCTTAAAAGTACCATCTTCATAACCTTTTACAATGCCGCTTTCATAGGCAATATGAATATAATTTTTACCCCAGTGATCTGAAAGATCCGTGAAGTAGTCCTCTTGTTCTGTTAATATATCCTCTAAAATATCTTCAATGTCCTCAAAATATGTTAGAAAATAATCTGCCATCATATTATTTGCAACTTCTTCATACCCAGCTGCACTTAAATGAATATTTTGTGGATTTGGCAAATACGCTGCCGTATCACTTGCAACGACCTCGGCAACATCTGAGAAGATACCTTCATGCCCTTCAACTACATTTTTTATTGCATTATTAATTGTTGTCACTAATGTGTTGAGCTGAGCTTGAACTGCTAAATCTTTTATATGTGGGAATGGATTATATAGCCCCATCACAAGAATATCTACTTCTGGATTTATCGTATAAATCTCAGTGAAGATTTTATCATAGTTCGTTGTGATCTCCTGAACGCTCTTTAATACATTCGCTGTATCAAATGTAAGTTCACCTGATTCACTACGTTTTACATTTTTCAATATATCATTTGCGCCAATACTTAATGTAATAAGGTCTGCTTGTTGAATTGCCTCACGAATTGTAGCTGTTGATTGCGATAAACCATTTAAATCATAAACTGGCTTTGTCACATTGGTTTGAATATCCTTTAAGACATCAACTGTTGTATAACCTGGATATGCGAATCCCTTATTAAAATGAATTAGATCACTTTCTTCAAGGAAGGCTTTTGTTATATAGTCTGCATAGCCAAGGCCTACCTCACTGTTTTCATTTACCCCAGCTGCAAGAGAATCACCTAATGCTAAATAATAAAATGTCTCCTCAACTTCTTCGGCTTGAACAATTGTTGAAAATGGGATTACTAATTGTAAAACTAGTAATAATGCCACAAAAATGCTTAACTTTTTCATCCAAATCCCCCTTAATTATGAAACTAGTTCATATTATAAGTTATTCATAAGTAAAAAACAAAATAATCTCAAAAATGGAAAGTATATAAAATTTCATCGTAGGTAATAAATTATTTAAAAATAACATTCCACGTGAAACAATAAGTATTAATTGAATAATTCAGTATATTAAAATTGTATTATATTGGCCTTTAAATTATTTTTACAAAGGCATTTATTTTAGTAATCTTTAGAAAATGATTATGTGCCATGGATATTTATAAAATAATTTAAATTTTCTATTAATTTTATTTGAAATTATTGAACACATATTCTACAATAAAACCAAGTAAACAAATACACTTTAAAAGAAATGGAGGGTTTTAAATTGAGTAATGTTCCGTTAATAGTCGATAGTGCTTGGCTTGCTGAAAGGTTAGGTGATCCTAAGCTACGCCTTTTAGACGCAACTACATTTTTAAGTATTCCTGACGGGGACGATCGACCAGGTATATGGTCTGGGGAAAAGGCCTATTTAGAGGAACATATCCCTGGTGCTGTGTTTGCCAATATTTTAGGCTCTTTCTCGGACCAAAATGCAGCGCTTCCTTTTACACTTCCAAGCCGAGAGCAATTTGTAGAGGAAAGTGAAAAACTTGGTCTTTCAGAAGATACGTATGTTGTCATCTATGACCGTGGCGCGTTAGCCAACGCTGATGTAATTGCTTCTTATTGGGCGTCTCGCCTTCGTTGGCAATTAAAATATGAAGGCTTTGACAACGTCGCTGTACTAGATGGCGGGTTAGTAAAATGGAAGCAAGAAGGTCGTCCAACAACTTCCGAAGTAACGACATATCCGCGTGGAAAGTTTACAGGTATTCGTCGCACGGAATTAATCGTCACAAAAGAGCAAGTTCGTGTTGCCATCAATCGAGATGAAGTTGTCTTAATAAATAGTCTTTCCCCTGCTGATTTTAAGGGAGAAACAAATACGTACCCTCGAAAAGGACATATTCCATCAAGTAAAAATGTATTTTTCGGCAGTCACTCCGATAATTCAACGCGTCTTTTATTTGACGATGAGACTTTATATAAAACGTTCGATGCAATCGGCGCTCTTGAACCTGATAAAACCGTCATTACCTATTGCGGTGGCGGTATCGCAGCAACATGGAATGCCTTATTATTAAATAAGCTTGGTCAAGAAAAGGTTGCCGTTTATGACGGCTCAATGAATGAGTGGGCAAGTGATGAAAGCTGCCCTTTAGTTGTGTAACATAATATAAACATAGCTGTTCGCTCAAATCTTCCAATTTTTATTCAACAACAATAAAACCGTTATCCTCAGGATTCGCTCCCTGAATGGATAACGGTTTTGTTTTGATAGCGAAAATTTAATGCAAACAAAATTTACAAACATCGAGGTCGTATAATTCATCATTTCATCCGGAAATGCAACTACTTGTCTTTTAGTTTTCCGGAATAATTGTAATAGCGATAGTTCTAACTGGAGCATCTTTTTCATTGCTCTTGGTATGATAATATTTAATCATTAATTCATTTAATTCATTTTGAAATTGCCTGAACTGTTCCTCATCTATTTTTAAATCCACTACAGAAAAAGTTGAACGATCCTCTTTTCCGTTTTGTTGTTCTAAGTTTTCAAGATAACTTTGATATTGCGTCATTAGTAATAATTGATAATAAGAAATATAATCTAGCTTTTCCTCAATAGAAACTCTCCCCCATTCTTCTCCGTCTATTCTTATCTCATCTTCATTTAGTGCGTAATATTTTTCAGAAACTGATTTCACCTTTTTTTCACTTACTACGCTTACAATCCCAGAATCAACCATAACTTGTATGTGTCTATACAAAGTCGCTTGGGGCACATCTTTAAGAATTTTTACCATCTCTAGTGGTGTAAGTCCCTCTTCTTTATTTCTTAGTAATGCTTGGCAAATTTTTATTCTTACTGGATGCATTAAAATTTCAACTTTATTACTCACAATATCACCTTATTTTTGATTTAATTTAATTCTCATTATAGATAATAAGAATAATGATTGCAATTTCCTCCCGTTTTCATTATCATTATCAATAACGATAATGAAAACGGAGGTAACGAAAGTGCAATTACATTATGGGATAAATGATATTTTAAATATTGATATAATGGCGATTCTGCCTATTATTTTGCCAATTATTGTTTTAGGTGCGCTTTTAGTTCTAATTGCATTAATCGATTTATACAGACATAGAAAAACGAGAAAAAATGTCGTTGTCTGGACGCTAATTGTTCTATTTGTTAATACATTTGGACCGATTTTATACTTTATTTTGGGTCGAAAGGATAGTGAAAAATCTTGAAATTAGAAATTAAAAATGTATCAAAAACATTTAAAGAAAAGACTGCCGTTAATAACTTTTCGATGGAACTTCAAATGGGAGAATGTGTTGGTTTAATTGGACCAAACGGAGCTGGTAAATCTACTTTAATAAAAATGATTTCAGATATTATTAATCCAAATACAGGTGAAATTTTGCTGAATGGGAAGAAAATATCAAAAATGAAAGGTGAAATTGGTTACTTACCACAGTACCCCAACTTTTTCCATTGGATGACTGCGAAAGAAACTCTTATGTTTATGGGAAAGCTTTCAGGATTAAAAAAAGATCTATTAGTAAACTTAATACCAGAAATTTTGGATAAGGTAGGAATAAAAAACGAGGGGAATTCTAAAGTTGGGACATTTTCTGGTGGAATGAAACAACGACTCGGCATTGCACAGGCATTATTACATAAACCTTCACTTATTATCATGGATGAACCGGTATCCGCATTAGATCCAGTTGGTCGAAGAGAAGTACTGAACCTAATTAAAGAAATAAAAAATGATACAACCATCTTATTATCCACCCATATATTAAGCGATGCAGAGGAAATCTGTAAAAGATTTGTCATCATAAAAGATGGTACAAAAATTGAAGATACTACGATTACCAATTTTCTAAATCATAATAGTGAAAATAAGTTAATTGTTGAAATTACTGCGAAGGATGAAGGCTGGATCGACCTTGTAAAAAAGTTGCCATATGTGAAAGAAGTAGAAGTTGTTGGATTTAAAATCAAGCTAAAAGTTGAAAACATTGAAACAAATAAAAGTAAGTTGCTTAAAAATGCACTCGAACATAATGTGGATATTATTAAATTTGAAATGAATAACGATACGTTGGAAGACATCTTTTTAAAATTGGTGGTGCAGAAATGAAAAAGTTAACGGTTTTGATTATGAAGGAATTTGTTCAAATGACCCGGGATTTTAGAATGATTTGGTTACCTATTGCTTTTATGTTTCTTGGGGCTACTCAGCCAGTAGTGAATTATTATTTACCCTCTATTCTAGAAGCATTGGGTGGTGGTCAAGGAATTACCATTGATCCGAGTCTGACAGCACCTGAAGGAGGTGTAGTTTTAGCAAGTACGTTAGCATCACAATTTGATCAGCTTGGAATTATGATTGTTGTCATTTCTATGATGGGGATTATTCAAACAGATAAAGCGAACGGTATGCTAGCCTTTATTTTAACTAGACCCGTTGGCATTACTTCTTATATAGTTGGAAAAATAATTTCACATTTTTTACTAGCTGTTTTTAGTGTAACTATTGGCTATTTTACTTCTTACTTATACGTAAATTTTCTTTTTTCTAAAGTTCCTTTTTCACATATGATTATTGGATTCGTATTTTATCTTATGTGGGTTCTTTTTATCGTTTCCTTTACAACAATGATTAGTGCTATTTTCAAAAGTCAGGGCGTAATTGCATTAATTTCAATTGTTTTTCTAATAAGTTGCAGATTAGTCGTTGGTTTGAATCCCCTAATTGATCTAATAAATCCAGCTAGTATGAGTCAACATGCAATGGAAACTCTCACTGTAGGATTAATAAGCACAAACGTAATAAGCAATGGATTAATCACGCTTGTTTGGATTATGGTAACTCTCTTTACTACCCATTATTGGATTGCTAATAAAAAGTTTAATAATGAATAGAAATTTCTAAAATCTATAATGATAATGAACCGTTTTTCATATGATTACGTAAGCAAAATGTTAGCATATGTTCCAACCTCTAAATGCCGTGAGTGTTGAACGTGATGCAATGTCTATATAAAACTAGTCGAATCTAACCGAGTTATTTCATCCTCTTTTAAAATGTTGTTTATAAACTAACGATAATTATTAAAATATCTTTTTTAAAACTAACATTTATTAAAATAGTAATATTTGACATAAAAATAATACTATGGAATAATAATGCCAGAATAATCATTGGCCAATTTATTCTAAAAACAGCTTGTTACTATGCTATAAAATAGGAGGAATAACGATGAATAAGTTTAAAGTATTAATTTTAAGTTTAGTAGCCGCCCTCTCTCTTGGTGTAACATCAACTTTTCCAACTGTTCAAGCCACTGAAAGTTTAACACCGAACATTTCTGTAGCATCAGATACAATTTGGTACTCTAAAGAAGTTCCATATACAACTACTCAGTCTATGTGGGTAACTGTAAATCGAAATGGTAAAACATACTCAGGGTATATTTACAATCGCGGTTTTGGTGTTGATAATGTAAATTACTCTTTCTTCTCTGGCACTCTTAGAGTAGGCCCGTATGCCCCAACTAATGTTGAGCACGAATAATTTATAAATTGCAAATCGAATAATTTATAACGCCTCTTTGAGTAGACTGTGAATTTCATAGTGTCGTAAAAATCTACTCAAAGAGGCGCTTATGACAATATTGCACCATCTAATAAAGCGCTTTACTAAACATCCTAACGTATTGGAGGGAAACGATTGAAGGAAGTTATCCGTTTTCTTATGAAGGGTTGGTTAAAAAGTAAATATATTTTATTAGTACCGTTTGTGCTCATTCTTCTCGTTGTCACCCTGCTAATCATTAATAGCACACAATCTGGCGCTACACAACAAGAGCTACAGGAAACATTCGATAATCGAAAAGAAACCGTTCAACTTTTAATTGATCGGTATTTAATTAGAGAACAAATGATTGGCCTTTCACCTGAAGAACGACAAGCATTGGAAAGCCTTTTATTAAAGGAACAATACGTTAAAGAAATTTTAAAAAAATTAAATGATGGAAATTTACAGATAGCAGCTGAAAAGCTTGCCTATCTAAAGGAATACGAAAAATTTATAACTTTCGTTCCTATTCCTTATCTTGGTAAAAATACAGTAAACATTGAGAAACATAAAGCGGAAGCGCTCCTCGAACATAATTTATCTTTTTCAGAACAAATCACACCTTATAAAACTGCCTTATTTACAAAGCAATTATTCCAACTATTATTCAATCCAATTACTGCATTTCTCATGTTACTTATTTTTTGCTATAAGTATATATCAGATAGGGAAAATCGAACATTTGACTTCTTTAAAATAAATTCATTGTCAAATGGAGCAATTTATTATGGCTATATTGTTCCTTTAATATTAATAGTACTTTTATACATATTCATTGCATGCTTCTTGGCGTTATTACCTCCATTATTAACTGGGAATATCAACACAATTTTCTATCCACTGGAAGTAGCTGTGAACACCGAAATCACATTGGTGCCTGTATGGAAGTGGCTCGTCTTTATTCCGATCGGCTGGGGAATTTTTATCTCACTCCTGTTACTTTTAATCATTTGCTTATTCAAGCAGCAAGCTACTTTAGGTTTACTACTCTCACTTATTAGTACGCCAGTCTTATTTGGTTACATCATTTCATTAAAAGTTGGATTTCAAATGGCAAATCCGATTCACTTAATCTCCGCCTATGAAACCCACTTATTACCTACAAATCGTTTTGTAATTTATTTGTTCGTCATGCTATTCTTACTTATTCTTTGTTTCATCATTTCTTATATAGTCATTCGAACAAAAAGTATTAGACTCAAACTTCCTGAATTTAATACAATCAAAAAACAGTATCAATTGACAGGGAAATTAAAGCTTCTCCAGTTTGAGCATGTAAAAAAGAAGCGTAAAGGTCATATCCTTTTTACCTTCCTTCTTTTATTCGGAAGTATTGGAGGTACTGTTGCAGTAGTGAATCAACAGTTCCAAACCATTCCTACAACTGCATTAAAAATAATTGAACGTAATCAAACTACAACGCTCGAACTCCGAACACATTGGGAACTACTCGCAGCTGAATTTGAATTGGAAAAAGAATTGCAACGACTAAATGATGGGATAGAGGTAGATGATGGCAACCTTCATGCAAATACAATTAAACAATTGGACAAACGATATGATGTATTAGAAAGCTTAAAGGATGAAATTCATTCCCCAGACTTCTCTGAAACATTTAGAAAAACAATGAAGTCGTTAGAGCCCGGGTCATATAAAGAGCTGAATAGCACACTTTGGACAGTTACAGAAATGGCATCGGAAGAGCAACAAAACCTTTTAGACGACAAAGGAATCACATCATGGCCACTTGGGCATAAATTGGTTTCTAATTTTGATAACCCTAGTAATGCGATTAATAACGAGCATTATGAAATATTAAGTCTGTTCCAAGAAAGTAATACAAAATATGACAACAGCAGCTTGTTTACTATTTACAAATATTTAGATTGGAACGTAATGTTTATCGTATTACTGCTCTTTGTTTTCTTTCTATGGACAACAATATCCGAGGAGCACAGACCAACGCCAACAATAAATTTTTTAGTAACGAAGCCGATTCTTTACACATCAATTTATATAACAAAATGGGCTTATAATTTAGCGATAGCCTATAGTTTATTGCTTATAAGTGGTGGGCTCATTTTCCTTATTGCTACACTGATTGGTGGCTTAGGTGACGCGAAGTATCCGATGTTAATTTATGCAATGGATCAGCTAGAGGATCACTATTTCTTATCATCCGCCAATAATGCTTATTTTTATTTCGAAAATTTAGCAACGCTTATTGTTAAAAACGGTATTCTAATTTTCGTTCAAATTTTCTTTTTGAATAGCTTGTTTAGCTTCGTTGGGACATTTATGAAAAACCATTATGCAGCCATTGTTGTTACACTCATCATATCAATTCTTGGTTATTCTTTTGGAAACCATTTTATCGAAATCAATACTATGTATTTCAATCCATTTGTTTATTTCGATACATGGAATATTATCGATGGGTGGAAATCAGTTGAAGCAAATGATGGGAAAGTGAATTTCCTAAATGGAACTGTCATTTTATTAATTAGTGGTAGCCTATTGTTCTTTATAGGGCTTTTATTTAGAAGGAAGGTGACATCATAATGGTATTACAAGTAAATAAACTCACAAAAAGGTATAAAAATAAAGCGGTCCTTCAAAATATCTCCCTTTCTATCGATGTAGGAGAGATTATTGGTCTTGTCGGGCCAAATGGCGCTGGAAAATCGACTTTAATGCGCTCTATATTAGGGTTAGAAGAAATTGAAAGCGGCACTATTCACTTGAAGGATATTTCTCATAACGATCCTGAATTTTTTAAATATATTTCATTTTTGCCAAGTGATAATTACTTGTATATGCAGTTAACTGGTTATGATCATCTCTCCTTTGTAGCGAATATTTATAATTTATCGCTTAAAGAAATAGACGATGTTATTGATTTAATCGGTATTCGCTCGTATGTTAATCAGCCTGTTAAATCCTATTCTTACGGGATGCGCCAGCATTTATTTATTGCTTTAAGTATATTAACAAAACCACTTATCATTTTAATGGATGAACCTTTTAATGGATTAGATCCAACGAGTACCATTGAATTAAAACAATTAATTCATACGCTCCATGCGCAAGGAATTAGTATTGTTATTTCAACACATAACTTAGATATATTAGAGGATTTGACAAATACAATTTGGTTTATTAAAGACGGTACACTATTCACAAATAATCTTGTAGCAAATATGAATGTACCATATGAAATAATGTACTTCTATAATGGGGATCTCACTCAATTAATGGGTGAGAGTCATCTTCCTTTCCAAATAAACGAAAATCGTATAATTACAGAGGCAACATACGCGATCGAAAAATATCTTCAATGGTTAATAGAAAATGATGTTCAAATTCAATCAGTGAACCCTATTAAACGAAATTTAGAAGAACTATATCGTGATTTTTATAATGTGTAACATCTATGAATTAAAGAGTGATGCTAGATAGTAGTTTTTGTGAAGATTTATGAGCTTGTTAAAGTAATTTTGTTTTGTTACACTCAAGGTAATTAAATGCATTTGCAGGGGGACACATTTGTGTTGAGAAGGTAAAACCTGACCCTTAGAACCTGACCGTTAATACGGACGTAGGGAGCAAAGTACATACTTATTATTTATTTGTACTTACTAAGGCTCCACGTTTTTTTACGTGGAGCCTTTCTTATGCAAATACTTTAATTGCGGGGGGACACATTTGTGTTGAGAAGGTTAAAACCTGACCCTTAGAACCTGACAGTTAACACTGACGTAGGGAGCAATTATAGGTGTAATCTACACTTTTTTGGCGTCTCTATTTATAGGGACGTCTTTTTTTGCGCTTACGTCCACCAACAGAGGGGGACAACCTATAGGATTTTTTGAAAAAGTGGAAAGAGTAATTGAAGGTGCGGATATAAAAATAAATAAAATTGAGTGAAGGAAGTGTTGAAAATGGACTTAAGTAAACAAACCGTTTTAATTACAGGTGCAAGCAGAGGTGTAGGTTCAGAACTTGCAAAAGCATTTTCAAAAGAAGGTGCTAACGTAATTATTAATTATAATAACAGCAAAGAAAAAGCAGAAAGATTGGCTAAAGACTTGGGAAGTAATGTAATTGCTTTAAAAGCAGATGTACGTAACAAACATGAAGTCGTAGAAATGATTAAAGTAGCAAAGGATTATTTTAATACGCCCGTTACAACAGTTGTTAATAATGCATTAATAGATTTTGAGTTTAATCCACTTACTCAAAAAAATGCCTTTGAATTAAACTGGGACAGTTTTAATAAACAATTTGAAGGAACAATTAGAGGTGCATTGAATTGTATTCAATCTGTTCTTGATGATATGAAAGAATTAGAGTTTGGTCGTATTATTAATATCGGCACAAACTTATTTCAAAATCCCGTTGTAGCCTACCATGAATATACGACAGCTAAAGCAGCTTTACTTGGTTTTACTCGTAATATGGCTAAAGAACTTGGCGGGTACGGTATCACTGTGAATATGATATCCGGAGGTCTTTTAAAACAAACAGATGCTAGTAAAGTTACTACACCAGAAGTATTTCAGATTATTGAAGATTCCACACCATTAAAAAAAGTAACAACACCGAGAGAATTAGCAGATACCGCCTTATTTTTTGCTTCCCCATGGGGACGTGCAGTTACAGGACAAAATTTAGTAGTCGATGGCGGGCTTGTAATGGATTAAAAGGCGATATGTACGGAAGTATCACTTCAGGACCTTAAGCTGTAGTGGGGTCCCGGCGAGGGTTCCACCTACAGTTTTACTTATTATCATTTACTGCACAACTCCTTTCATCTTGGGAAAATTTAATGACAGACTTATAAATATTTGAGGCGAGCAAGTAGAGCACCTAAATGAATTATGATGGACTTGGCCATTCAGATGATCAAATTACTATAAATTATTATCTCCATATTACGTAAGAAGCGGAAAAAAGCGCCCATAAGTTTACATAACTCACGAGGCACTTCGCTACTTAATTAATTTGTTAGCATTTCACTATCTTCAATTGAAAAATGAACTTCGAACAAGAAAAATATAGGGTGGTTTTAGTATACCTATGTTTTCATCCATATTATTTCTCTGTTTTTTCTTGCTTCTTTTTCAAATACTCCGCACGTATTTTTTCAAGTTGCTGCTTTTTATCAAATTTGGCAGGCTTGTTTTTTTCATGATACTTTGTCACTGCTACCTTACCTTTAGTATCCAATTGATATTTTCCCACTTTGTTCACCTACTTTTTTCGTCTTAAAGAGAATCTATTCAACAAATATAATATACCTTATTTTACTGAAGTAAACCTTATTCATGTACCGCTACCTTTGCGTACATCAATAAAAACATTAAAAGCTTCGTAAAATAAATCAAAAAAACCACCTCCCAAGAAGTTACTCTTGGGAAATGGTAATTGGGTTTCATTTAAATTGTGAGTTACACCATTTCAGAAAAAGTGGCTCACAGGAACAAAGGCACCGTTCGCGGCGTCCTGTCGCAACACCTTTGCCCCACATCCTTGTGAATGTTACATCATTCCTGGCATGCCACCCATACCAGACATATCTGGCATACCGCCGCCTGCTTCTGGGATGTCTGCTACTACTGCTTCCGTTGTTAAGAATAATGAAGCAACTGATGCAGCGTTTTGTAGTGCTGAACGTGTTACTTTTGCAGGGTCAACTACACCTGATTCGATCATGTTTACCCATTCGCCTGTTGCCGCATTGAAGCCAATGCCAACATCTTCACGTTTTAAACGATCTACAATAATTGAACCTTCAAGCCCTGCATTTTCAGCAATTTGACGTACTGGCTCTTCTAATGCACGTAAGATGATGCGTACACCTGTTGCAACGTCACCTTCTACTTCTTCAAGCACTTTTTCTACTGCGCCGTAAACGTTAAGAAGTGCTGTACCACCACCTGCTACGATACCTTCTTCTACAGCCGCGCGAGTAGAGTTTAATGCATCCTCGATACGTAATTTACGCTCTTTTAATTCTGTTTCTGTTGCTGCACCGACTTTAATGACAGCAACACCACCAGCTAATTTTGCTAGGCGCTCTTGTAATTTCTCTTTATCAAACTCTGAAGTAGTTTCAGCTAGTTGAGCACGGATTTGGTTGACACGACCTGCTACTGCATCTGTATTACCTGCACCTTCAACGATTGTTGTATTGTCTTTAGATACGATTACTTTTGCAGCGCGCCCTAATGATGTTAAGTCTGCTGTTTTTAAGTCTAAACCAAGATCTTGTGTAATAACTTGTCCACCTGTAAGAATTGCAATATCTTCTAACATTGCTTTACGGCGGTCACCGAAGCCTGGCGCTTTTACAGCTACCGCATTGAATGTACCACGTAATTTGTTTACAACAAGTGTTGCAAGTGCTTCCCCTTCTACATCTTCAGCAATGATTAAGATTGGACGACCTTGTTGAACAACTTGCTCTAATACAGGTAAAATTTCTTGGATATTCGAGATTTTCTTATCTGTAATTAAAATGAATGGGTTATCCAGCACTGCTTCCATCTTGTCTGTATCTGTTACCATGTAGTGAGATGCATAACCACGGTCAAATTGCATACCTTCTACGACATCTAATTCAGTTGTGAAGCCTTTAGACTCTTCAATTGTAATAACACCGTCGTTTCCAACTCGTTCCATCGCATCTGCAATGTATTGACCGATTTCTTCATCTGCTGAAGAAATTGCTGCTACTTGTGCAATTGATTCCTTGTTTTCAACTGGACGTGAAATTGTTTGAAGCTCTGTTAAAGCAGCTGCAACTGCCTTGTCCATCCCTTTACGAATGCCTACAGGGTTTGCACCAGCTGTTACGTTTTTTAACCCTTCACGAATCATTGCTTGTGCTAAAACTGTTGCAGTTGTTGTCCCATCACCAGCGATTTCATTTGTTTTAGAAGCAACTTCTGCTACTAATTTTGCACCCATGTTTTCAAATGCGTTTTCTAATTCAATTTCTTTTGCAATGGATACACCATCATTTGTAATTAATGGTGAACCGAATTTTTTCTCAAGTACTACGTTGCGTCCTTTTGGCCCAAGCGTTACTTTTACTGCGTTTGCTAATTTATCTACACCCGCTGCCATAAGAGAGCGAGCTTCTTCTGAGAATTTAATATCTTTTGCCATACTTTATATTCCTCCTAATATTCATTAATCTATACTTTATGGGTTTATTGTTATTAGATGTGCAGCTAGCTAAGTACTCTATGTAAATACTAGCTGCAATGAATTTTCGTTTATTCTTAGCCAATAATCGCAAGTACATCACTTTCACGTAAAATTAAATATTCTACGCCGTCGTACTTCACTTCTGTACCAGAGAATTTTGAGAAGATAATTTCGTCGCCTACTTTTACGTCAAGCTCAACACGAGTGCCGTTGTCAAGAACACGACCCGTACCTACTGCCACGACTTTACCAGTTTGCGGCTTTTCCTTAGCTGAGTCAGGTAGAACAATACCGAAAGCAGTTTTCTCCTCTACCTCAACAAGTTCAATAATGATTCGATCTCCTAATGGTCTTAACAAGTGAAACAACCTCCTAAAAAATGATATCTTTTAGCACTCTATCAATAAGAGTGCTAACACAATTATTAGTTTAATGAATTCCCTATTTTTTTGCAAGTCAGAACACTAAAAAATTTTGTTTTTTAGCAAATTCATCTACAATAAAGTAAATACGTTTTTTATTGCCAATATAGAAAGAAGGTTTTTCACTTTGACATCAACTACATCGCCAAAATTTAAAACACAAAAAACCGCATTTTATGTGTTACTCACTTATATAATTTGTCAGCTTTCTGTGTTTATCCTTGTATTTATTCCAGATTTTAAAGAATACTTATTACAGTTTATTTCTGCACCATCTAAACAAGAACAATTAATTAAGCTTTCTGCCTGGTGGACGACAGTTTCTTTTGCCATTGCATTTCTCGTAAGCTTTTTCCTAATCCAACGAAATAAGCAATTTTGGAATGTCTTTAAAGGAGAAAAAGCGTCACTTGGTGTATCGATTGGCTGGGGTGTAATTGGCTTCTTCCTAGTATTTTTAGGGCAAACAATTGGGGCCTATATTGAACTTGCATTAGGAATTGAGATGGGTTCAGAAAATACGCAGCAAATTATGGATGTTACAAAAATTGCACCGATTATGATAATTGCCACAGTATTTTTAGGTCCGATTTTAGAGGAGCTTGTTTTCCGCCGTGTTATTTTCGGTTCGATTATTCAAAACTATAATTTCTGGGTTGCAAGCATTATTAGTGCGATTGTATTTGCAGCGATTCATTTAGATTTCACACATATTTTACTTTATACCATTTGCGGCATGATCTTTGCGTTTCTTTATCATCACACGAAGCGTTTAATCACACCTATTATAGCGCACGTTTTATTGAATGGATTTGTAACATTTCTACAAATGAATGCGGATAAGTTTCAGTAGTATGTTGTGACGAAAAAACGCTATCTTCCAACCGGAGATAGCGTTTTTTTATTGATTCATTTGTTCCATTTGGCGCCGTTGTTGTTCAAGTAATTCCTCTACTTGTAACTCACGCCCGCGTTCTTCCTCTTCCTTCATACGCACCGATTCGGCCTCTTCATATTTTTTATAGCCAACTCGAGAAATGACGATACTTATCTCATATAAAATAAAGAGAGGAATTGCAATTATAATGTTCGACACTAAATCTGGCGGTGCCAATAATACCGAAATGACGATTAATACAAAATACGCATATTTACGGAATTTCACCATTAAAGCTGGATTAAGAATCCCAAGGCGTGCTACAAAAAGAGTCACAACAGGGAGCTGAAACAACAACCCAAACGGAATGACTAATTTAAATAAAAATGAAAAATACTCATTTATCCCAATTGTTTGCGTAATGTTTAAGTCATCGGCTAAGCCAATCATAAAACGCATAACAAATGGAAACAAAATATAGTATGCAAAAACCATGCCACCAATACCTAGCAAAAAGGCATAGGGTATGTATTTCAACGTCGCTTTACGCTCCGCTTCATGTAAACCAGGCGTAATAAATGCCCATAATTGATAGAGTAATAACGGCGAAACAATTACAGCTGCCACAATAAATGTTACCTGTAAATAAACCGTTAACGGATCAGAAACACTAAACGCATTCATCGTAATATTTTTAGCATTATCACTAAATTGAATATGACGAATAATAGGCTTTGCTGAATAAAACCCAGCAAATAGAGCAATTACAAAGAATATTGCCACAAAAAAGAGGCGCTTTCTTAGCTCTTCCATATGTTCTACTACAGTTAATTCTCTTGGATTCATGTTAAGACATCCTTAATCTACTTAACGTCGTTTTTGTCGTTATCTTTATGCTCAATCACGTTTTTTTTAATATCCTCATCGTCATCTGTTAAGCCTTTTGTTGCACTTCGGAACTCACGTAACGTAGTCCCCATAGCACGACCTAGTGATGGCAATTTTTTAGGTCCGAAAATTAATAAGGCGATAAGTCCGATGATAATTAGGCTTGTTGGTCCTATGGCATTTAAATGCACAACCATTTCAGCCACCTCCTCTATTATTATGTACATTTTACAGTAATTAACGTAATTTTGCCATTTTTAGTAATGTGAACAATTTGTTACTAATCTGAATTTCGTACTAAATAAATAAGAGCTTGTAATTCCACTGATAAATCAATGTTCATCACCTTTAATGAATCTGGAACAGATAAACGTACAGGCGTGAAGTTTAATATGCCTTTTGCATTCATTTTTACAAGGCGATCCGTCATCATTTGTGCGGAACGAGATGGTACTGTTAAAATTGCTAGCTCCGCGCTAAAGGCCTCATACATTTCCTCTAATCGGTCCGGGTGAAATACCGGAATATCACTAATAACGGTTCCTTCAAGTGGCGCCTTCGTATCAAATGCCACAACAATGCGCGTATTGTGATTTTTTTGGAAGTTGTATTTTAATAATCCATTTCCTAAGTTTCCGACACCAATTAATGCAACATTCATCGCTTCATCCTGATCTAATGTCTGACGGAAAAATTCAAGTAAATATTGCACGTCATAGCCGTACCCTTTTTTGCCGAGTGCGCCAAAATAAGAAAAATCACGGCGAATTGTTGCGGAATCTATCTTCATTGCATCACTTAATTCTTGTGATGAAATTCGTTTTTTACCTTCATTTGCGAAGTTCTTCAAAAATCGATAATACAGAGGAAGTCTTTTCGTTGTTGCTTGTGGAATTTTTGTTTCTGGTTTCACACATTCTCCTCCTATATACAAATGGAAATCGTTTTAATCTTACTAAACAAGTAGCAACAAGTAAAGTATCCATCGTTGCGTACACCCACCCCATCCTTTAAACTGAAAGGAGGAAATTGAGGTGTAAAAATGATTGTATTACAAGTAAATCAATTATATAAATCTTTTGTTACCGATGAAATATTAAGCGGTGTTAAATTAGAAGTACAACATCGCGATCGCGTTGCATTAGTAGGGCGTAACGGTGCAGGGAAGTCAACTTTACTGAAAATAATTGCAGGTCAAATGAGTTATGATTCTGGTGAAATTATTATTCCTAAAGATATTCGCGTAGGCTATTTGGAACAACATGCTGGCATCGATTCATCTTTATCCATTTGGGACGAAATGATGACAATTTTTAGCTCGATTCAAAATCAAGAAAAAAAACTACGCTTTTTAGAACAACAAATGGCCGATCCTGAAATTTACGAAAATAGTGAGCAATACGCACGTGTGATGGCGGAATATGACCAATTACAGCATGATTTCAAAGAAGCTGGTGGTTATCAATATGAAGCAGATACACGTTCTGTATTACATGGAATGCAGTTTTTCCCTGAAGATTATACGAAGCCGATTCAATCGTTATCAGGTGGTCAGCGTACGCGCCTAGCACTAGCAAAGCTATTACTTTCGAAGCCTGATTTATTAATTTTGGACGAGCCAACCAATCATTTAGATATTGAAACACTGTCTTGGCTAGAAGGGTATTTAAAGGGCTATGAGGGCGCCATTTTAATCGTATCTCATGACCGCTACTTCTTAGATCAGATTGTTTCCATTGTTTATGAGGTTTCTCGTACGAAAGTATCAAAGTATGTGGGAAATTACAGTGCTTATTTAGATGACAAGGCGAAAAACTATGAGCGTGACTTAAAAATGTACGAGCGTCAAATGGATGAAAAAGCAAAACTCGAAACATTTATTCAAAAAAACTTAGCACGTGCATCTACTACGAAAATGGCGCAATCACGTCGTAAAGTGCTTGAAAAAACTAGTTGGATGGAATCTCCTGATGGGGACGAGAAAAGCGCAAACTTCGGCTTCACGATTGATCGTCAAAGTGGCAATGACGTACTTTCAATTGATCAGCTTACAGTTGGCTATCCTAATAAAGCTATCTCACACAATATTAACATGCGTATTTTCCGTGAAGATCGCATTGCTTTAGTTGGTCCTAATGGGGTTGGGAAATCAACACTCCTAAAAACAGTTGTAAAGGATTTAGAAGCACTTTCTGGGGATATCCGCTATGGTACAAATGTTCAGATTGGTTACTATGATCAGGAGCAAGCGAAGCTAAGTTCAAACAAGCCCGTATTAAATGAATTGTGGGATGAATGGCCCTTAATGAATGAAAAAGATATTCGAAACATTTTAGGTCGTTTCTTATTTAGTGGGGATGACGTTTCAAAAACGGTAAATTCCTTATCTGGTGGAGAAAAAGCACGGCTTGCTCTTGCTAAATTGATGATGCAAAAGTCAAATTTCCTCGTACTCGATGAGCCAACTAACCACCTAGACCTAGATAGTAAGGAAATTTTAGAAAACGCACTTATTGACTATCCGGGAACATTGTTATTTGTATCCCATGATCGTTATTTCATTAACCGTATTGCAACAAAAGTCGTGGAGCTATCTGGAACTGGCTCATTTGAGTATTTAGGCGACTACGATTACTATACAGAAAAAAAACAAGAGCTTGAGGAACTAGCTGCAATGGCCGCAGCTTCAGTGGAAGCAAAATCAGTAGAAGTTTCCCATGCAAAATCCACTTCGATGATTGACAAAGATGCGAAAAAGCGCGAGCGACAAATTCACCGAGCAATTGAAGACATTGAACAAAAAATGAACGCTTTAAATGAAACGATTGCCATATTCGAAGAACAGCTCTGTGATCCAGCAATTTTTTCAGATCATGAAAAAACTTTCAACATCCAATCGGAATTAAACGAAGCAAAGGAACAGCATGAACTCCTTGAAATGGAATGGCTTGAATTAAATGAAGAACTAGATCACCTATAATTAAAGGAGAACGTATGCAATTTGCAACGTTCTCCTTTTCTTTTTAATGAAAACTTTTTATCATTTGTAATTTTTGATAGGCCATATGCGTACCATATATCCAACCGAGGAAAATAAGTGTGAATAATGCAATGATCCAGTTGAATAGTGCAAATAGTGGTTTCCAAGGGGAATTTATCTTTTTCACTCGAAAAGGTTGACGGTCACCCATACGAATACTATGGAAAATATCTATCATTTGTCCACGTCCATACACAATAGCTAGTGGATAACAAATTAATGCAAATATAATAAACAATCCGCTAAACGATGCGAAATAATACCAACGTCCAATAGAAAAAAAGAAAAATAAAATACTGATTGTCAAAATAAGTCCCACTACTAGTAATAACAACATCTTGTTACGTTCTATTAAGTATTGCATTCATACACTCCTTCTTTGTCATTGCTACCATCCTTATGAAAAAAATTATCTATAAATTACTATTCCATAAAATCAATCCCTTTAAACGACTTTCGACTATTTTCGTCATATATATTGGTCAATATACAAATTTCACTAATAAAACTCCACAATTTTATTCACATTTAAAATGCAGTAATATCAACATATCAACAGTGTTTTCCACATTATCCACATTTAAAAATTAATTTACACACAATACTATGTGTAAAACACACTACTATATATAGATAAATCACATGTTTTCCACAGGTTATTCACAATTTGTGAATAAGTACGCATGTTCGCACATTTTTTTGTGGGCATTTCACATTTTCTGTGGATAATTTTTCAGAAAACTTTTTCTTTAAATAAAAAATTGTTATAAATAAGTTTTTTTTAATATTAAATACTTATTTCGACCTTTTTTATTATTTCAGTAAATTAATTTCATTAAGATTTAGCGGATTAATCAATTAAAAAAAACATGAATCAATGACAATACTTCCATCATTGACTCATGCTTTATATTCCAATATTATTTCCAGCTAGTAAGCTCCATGCCTGGTCGACCATTCATTGCTAAATTTCCACGTACGCCAGCCTCGTACATTTGATAAGCAGCTGCACCAATCATTGCTGCATTATCTGTACAAAGTTTGAGTGGTGGGACATAAAATGGAATGCCTTCCTCGTTAAATGCGCTCTCTAGTGATGTACGTAAACCTTTATTTGCTGATACTCCGCCTGCTGCAATGACTTGCTTCACGCCAAATTCACGTGCTGCACGAACTGTTTTTGCTGTTAATACTTCCACTACACTATCTTGGAAGCCCTTAGCCACATGCTCTGGAATAATTTCCTCACCACGTTGATCCATATTATGCTTATAGTTAATGACCGCCGATTTTAATCCACTAAAGCTAAAGTCATACGATCCTTCTTCTAACCAAACGCGTGGAAAAGATACCGCCTCTGTCGTTTCATGTGCTAGGCGATCAATATGTGGCCCACCTGGATAGGGCATATTCAATACACGTGCGACTTTATCGTACGCTTCTCCTGCTGCATCGTCACGTGTCTCCCCAATGACTTCAAATGAACCGTGCTCACGCATTAATACAAGCTCTGTATGTCCACCTGATACAACTAGCGCTAATAACGGAAACTCCATCGGCTGTACTAAGTTATTCGCATAAATATGCCCCGCGATATGATGTGTGCCAATCAAAGGTAGTCCGTGAACGAATGCAAACGCCTTCGCTGCATTAATACCGATTAATAGTGCACCTACTAACCCAGGTCCTTCTGTTACGGCAACAGCCGTTAATTCTTTTGGTGTCATATTGGCTTGCTTTAAAGCTTCTTCTAATACAATTGTCATTTGCTCAACATGATGACGAGAAGCAATTTCTGGTACTACGCCACCAAATCGTTTATGACTTTCAATTTGCGATGACACAACATTAGAAATTATTTCAGTACCATTTTTAATAATTGCTACAGCCGTTTCATCACAGCTTGTTTCAATTGCTAATATATAGTTTTCCATTATAAATTCACCCACATTACTAACGCATCTTCTTGGTTGTCCGTATAATAGCCTTTGCGAATGCCACCATCCTGGAACCCAAGTTTACGATATAAATTTTGTGCAACAGTATTTGTCACACGTACCTCCAAGCTCATAACGTCCATATTGGCTTCTTTTGAAATGCGAATCGCCTCACGCATAAGTGCTTCCCCAATACCTTGCCCACGCACAGATTCTATCACTGCAACATTGGTGATTTGCGCTGCATCAATGACAAGCCATATTCCACAAAAGCCAATTATCTTCCCACTTTCATCTTCGGCTACCAAATAATGCGAAAATTGATTTTCCGTCATTTCATAATAAAAAGAATCCAGCGTCCAAGGTGTTGGGAATGTGGCGAGCTCAATTGCATAAACAGCCTCTACATCACCGATTTCCATTTTTCGATAACGCACCATTATAATTGCCCCTTTTTTTGTTCCTTAATCCAATTCGCCTCAGCTTCTGCAATACGACGATATTGTGGAACAAAAGTATGAACAGCTTCAACTGCAGGTAAATTTCGTTCTTGTGCAATTGCAATGAGCTCTGAAGCACGTGGTAAGTCTAATGTAAATGGTGCACGTATAGCATTATCCCCTAATATTTCTTTTATTTTTTCAAAATACATTGTAACATCCGTACCAACAAATAAGATCGGTAGGTTGAAGGCTTTTAATTTTTCTAACAAGCCGTCAATATGGTCATGATAATCTTCAACTATCGTATTTAATGAACCACCTTCATACACACCTGCATATACATTTTGTCGACGCGCATCAAATAATGCGCAAATTAAGCCACTTGCCATACGTGCGTTAGCAGCAAGTGCCTTCAAACTTGAAACGCCTACTAATGGCTTTTGTAAAGACCATGCCAGTGTCTTAGCTAATGTAACACCAATACGGACACCTGTATAGGAACCAGGACCTTCTGATACGGCTACAGCATCAATTTGTGTTGCAGCAATCCCAGCCTTTTTCACTACCTCTTCTACTGCAGGCATCGCTCCTACTGAGTGTGTTAATTTAATATTTTGTACAACTTCTGCAATTACTTTGCCATCACGTACAATGGCAACTGAAAGCGGTGCATTCGCTGTTTCTATTCCTAACCAAATCATTTTAATAACTCCTCACAAAGACGGACATACTGTGTGCCCATTGGTTTTAATACAAATTTACGTGCCTGCTCATCGATTCGTGTAATTTCGATTGCCAAACGTTCTTCCGGTAAATCTTCTTCAATTAAATGTGCCCATTCTACAACTGTTACCGCATCTCCAAAAAAAATCTCTTCCCAACCTAAGTCCTCATCGCTATCTGCAAGACGATATACATCTAAGTGATTGAGAGGCAATCGTCCTTCATACTGCTTCATAATTGTAAAAGTTGGGCTATTCACAGTTCGTTGGATACCTAGCCCCTTAGCAAAGCTTTGTGTAAACGTTGTCTTCCCTGCGCCTAAATCTCCTTCAAGCGTTATCGTCATCTGAGGTTCTACAAGTTGTGCTAAATTCTGTGCCAACTCCTGTGTCTCTTGTAAAGAGAATATTTGTTTTTCAAATATCATATTGTTGCTTCCTTCCCGAAAAAAATCCATTACTTCTAGTTTACTTGAACTGAGCCAATTGTTCAAAATGTATCACTTTAAATTGAAAGAGCTATTACTTGGCACTAAAATTTCTTTACATACAAAAAGTGTTATCTCTCCAGATTGAGAAATAACACTTCTTCGTTTTAATTACTTTATCTGTTTGAATTACCTTTTTTCGTTACAACTTCTTTTTCATTTAATTGTCCCTTTTCAAAAGTAATTCGATATCCTCTAGTAAATAGTAGCTCATCATTCCACTCAAATACATTTGGAGCTACTTCCTTGCCGGCTCCTCCTGCAACACGAACAACTTCCATATATGACATTCCTATTTCTAATTGTCCATACTCTTCTTCATTCATAAATTTTTGCCAACTATACGTATTCTTTTCTTCTATTTCAAGTACTTCATCTTTACATGATGTGCTGCTCAATAAAAGGAAAACGACTAAACAAACTAAAAGATATATACTGAATGCTTTTTTGCTCATCGATATTCCCCCCCAGGAAACTTTCCCCTTCAGGAGTTTGATCAAACATTTCTGTTATCTCGAAACTTATAATATGTTGTTTTAAATTAACATATTAGTAAAAATTTTATTTTTTCATTTAAACGTAAAAAAACACAATTCGTTGATTACGAACTGCGTGAGAATTAAATTTAAATGGCGGTCCCGACCGGGATCGAACCGGCGATCTCCTGCGTGACAGGCAGGCATGTTAACCGCTACACCACGGGACCATTTATAGAATCCTTACAGGACAAATATTATTATAACTAGAGATATTAGAAATTACTAGTCTTTTTTAGAAAAAACATATATTTTTATAGAGAATTTTTATTTGAGTATATTATATTCAAAAAATAATATTATTTACTACAGCGCAGATTTGTATAGAAGATGACATAACGCTATTTGATACCAGCGGATGATGTTCGAGTAGACTTATAAATTTTCTTTAAATATTAAAAAAACCACTGAAATCTCAGTGGTTTTTACGTTGCAAAGCGACGTCCTACTCTCACAGGGGGAAGCCCCCAACTACCATCGGCGCTAAAGAGCTTAACTTCCGTGTTCGGTATGGGAACGGGTGTGACCTCTTTGCCATCATCACTTCACTATGAAAGTTTGTTCTTTCAAAACTGGATAAACGTTTCATTGAATTATGCAATAAAATGTGGTTAAGTCCTCGACCGATTAGTATTCGTCAGCTCCATACGTCACCGCACTTCCACCTCGAACCTATCTACCTGATCGTCTTTCAGGGGTCTTACTTACTTGCGTAATGGGAAATCTCATCTTGAGGGGGGCTTCATGCTTAGATGCTTTCAGCACTTATCCCGTCCACACATAGCTACCCAGCGATGCCTTTGGCAAGACAACTGGTACACCAGCGGTGTGTCCATCCCGGTCCTCTCGTACTAAGGACAGCTCCTCTCAAATTTCCTACGCCCACGACGGATAGGGACCGAACTGTCTCACGACGTTCTGAACCCAGCTCGCGTACCGCTTTAATGGGCGAACAGCCCAACCCTTGGGACCGACTACAGCCCCAGGATGCGATGAGCCGACATCGAGGTGCCAAACCTCCCCGTCGATGTGGACTCTTGGGGGAGATAAGCCTGTTATCCCCGGGGTAGCTTTTATCCGTTGAGCGATGGCCCTTCCATGCGGAACCACCGGATCACTAAGCCCGTCTTTCGACCCTGCTCGACTTGTAGGTCTCGCAGTCAAGCTCCCTTATGCCTTTACACTCTTCGAATGATTTCCAACCATTCTGAGGGAACCTTTGGGCGCCTCCGTTACCTTTTAGGAGGCGACCGCCCCAGTCAAACTGTCCGCCTGACACTGTCTCCTACCCCGCTAAGGGGCATGGGTTAGAAGTTCAATACAACCAGGGTAGTATCCCACCGACGCCTCCTTCGAAGCTGGCGCTCCGAGATCTCTGGCTCCTACCTATCCTGTACAAGTTGTACCAAAATTCAATATCAGGCTACAGTAAAGCTCCACGGGGTCTTTCCGTCCTGTCGCGGGTAACCTGCATCTTCACAGGTACTATAATTTCACCGAGTCTCTCGTTGAGACAGTGCCCAGATCGTTACGCCTTTCGTGCGGGTCGGAACTTACCCGACAAGGAATTTCGCTACCTTAGGACCGTTATAGTTACGGCCGCCGTTTACTGGGGCTTCAATTCGCAGCTTCGCTTGCGCTAACCACTCCTCTTAACCTTCCAGCACCGGGCAGGCGTCAGCCCCTATACGTCACCTTACGGTTTTGCAGAGACCTGTGTTTTTGCTAAACAGTCGCCTGGGCCTATTCACTGCGGCTCTCATGCGCTTGCACGCTCAAGAGCACCCCTTCTCCCGAAGTTACGGGGTCATTTTGCCGAGTTCCTTAACGAGAGTTCTCTCGCACACCTTAGGATTCTCTCCTCGACTACCTGTGTCGGTTTGCGGTACGGGCACCTCTCACCTCGATAGAGGCTTTTCTTGGCAGTGTGAAATCAGGAACTTCGCTCATACGAGCTCGTCATCACAGCTCAACGTTATAGTGTGCGGATTTGCCTACACACACGCCTTACTGCTTGAACAGAGACAACCAACGCTCTGCTTACCCTATCCTACTGCGTCCCCCCATTTCTCAAACGGTGAGGAGGTGGTACAGGAATATCAACCTGTTGTCCATCGCCTACGCCTATCGGCCTCGGCTTAGGTCCCGACTAACCCTGAGCGGACGAGCCTTCCTCAGGAAACCTTAGTCATACGGTGGACGGGATTCTCACCCGTCTTTCGCTACTCATACCGGCATTCTCACTTCTAAGCGCTCCACCAGTCCTTCCGGTCTGACTTCAACGCACTTAGAACGCTCTCCTACCACGCATACCAACGGTATGCATCCACAGCTTCGGTGAATCGTTTAGCCCCGATACATTTTCGGCGCAGCGTCACTCGACCAGTGAGCTATTACGCACTCTTTAAATGATGGCTGCTTCTAAGCCAACATCCTGGTTGTCTAAGCAACGCCACATCCTTTTCCACTTAACGATTACTTTGGGACCTTAGCTGGTGGTCTGGGCTGTTTCCCTTTTGACTACGGATCTTATCACTCGCAGTCTGACTCCCGTGTATAAATATCCGGCATTCGGAGTTTGTCTGAATTCGGTAAAGCGAGATGCCCCCCTAGTCCAAACAGTGCTCTACCTCCGGTATTCTCAATCACGAGGCTAGCCCTAAAGCTATTTCGGAGAGAACCAGCTATCTCCAGGTTCGATTGGAATTTCTCCGCTACCCACACCTCATCCCCGCACTTTTCAACGTGCGTGGGTTCGGGCCTCCAGTAAGTGTTACCTCACCTTCACCCTGGACATGGGTAGATCACCTGGTTTCGGGTCTACGACCACGTACTAATTCGCCCTATTCAGACTCGCTTTCGCTGCGGCTCCGTCTTCTCAACTTAACCTCGCACGTAATCGTAACTCGCCGGTTCATTCTACAAAAGGCACGCTATCACCCATTAACGGGCTCTAACTACTTGTAGGCACACGGTTTCAGGATCTATTTCACTCCCCTCCCGGGGTGCTTTTCACCTTTCCCTCACGGTACTGGTTCACTATCGGTCACTAGGTAGTATTTAGCCTTGGGAGATGGTCCTCCCGGATTCCGACGGAATTTCACGTGTTCCGCCGTACTCAGGATACACTCAAGAGGGAATGACTTTTTGACTACAGGGCTTTTACCTTGTTTCGCGGACCTTTCCAAGTCGCTTCATCTAAATCATTCTTTTGTAACTCCGTATAGAGTGTCCTACAACCCCAAAGAGCAAGCTCTTTGGTTTGGGCTCTTCCCGTTTCGCTCGCCGCTACTCAGGGAATCGAATTTTCTTTCTGTTCCTGCAGGTACTTAGATGTTTCAGTTCCCTGCGTCTGTCCTCATCACGCTATGTATTCACGTGTAGATACTATCCGATTAAAGATAGTGGGTTCCCCCATTCGGAAATCCCCGGATCAAAGCTTACTTACAGCTCCCCGAGGCATATCGGTGTTAGTGCCGTCCTTCATCGACTCCTAGTGCCAAGGCATCCACCGTGCGCCCTTATTAACTTAACCAAAAGTTAACACTTAAAGCATTCGCTTTAAGATTTGAGTTACACGTCAATGTTACTTGACTTGTTCAATATCTATAAAATAGAAATTTGATTTATTGCTTTCAATGTCGTTTTATCCAGTTTTCAAAGAACAAAGCTACTGACTTCATTCACTTCGTGAATACCTTCCCTGAATTTACTACATGCAGCTTTGCGACGAAAGCGCTAGCGACAGGAGCAAGTACAGTTTGGATTCAATTAAATAAAGCAGTAATTTGAAGTATTCCATTCATTTAAGAATGAACCTTCAAAACTGAACAGCAAACGTTAATGTTTCATTCCCCAAGGGAATGATTCCGAAAAATCCTTAGAAAGGAGGTGATCCAGCCGCACCTTCCGATACGGCTACCTTGTTACGACTTCACCCCAATCATCTATCCCACCTTCGGCGGCTGGCTCCAAAAGGTTACCTCACCGACTTCGGGTGTTACAAACTCTCGTGGTGTGACGGGCGGTGTGTACAAGGCCCGGGAACGTATTCACCGCGGCATGCTGATCCGCGATTACTAGCGATTCCGGCTTCATGTAGGCGAGTTGCAGCCTACAATCCGAACTGAGAACGGTTTTATCGGATTAGCTCCCCCTCGCGGGTTGGCAACCGTTTGTACCGTCCATTGTAGCACGTGTGTAGCCCAGGTCATAAGGGGCATGATGATTTGACGTCATCCCCACCTTCCTCCGGTTTATCACCGGCAGTCTCCTTAGAGTGCCCAACTGAATGATGGCAACTAAGAATAAGGGTTGCGCTCGTTGCGGGACTTAACCCAACATCTCACGACACGAGCTGACGACAACCATGCACCACCTGTCACCGTTGCCCCCGAAGGGGAAACTATGTCTCCATAGTGGTCACCGGGATGTCAAGACCTGGTAAGGTTCTTCGCGTTGCTTCGAATTAAACCACATGCTCCACCGCTTGTGCGGGCCCCCGTCAATTCCTTTGAGTTTCAGTCTTGCGACCGTACTCCCCAGGCGGAGTGCTTAATGCGTTAGCTGCAGCACTGAGGGGCGGAAACCCCCCAACACTTAGCACTCATCGTTTACGGCGTGGACTACCAGGGTATCTAATCCTGTTTGCTCCCCACGCTTTCGCGCCTCAGTGTCAGTTACAGACCAGAAAGTCGCCTTCGCCACTGGTGTTCCTCCAAATCTCTACGCATTTCACCGCTACACTTGGAATTCCACTTTCCTCTTCTGCACTCAAGTTCCCCAGTTTCCAATGACCCTCCACGGTTGAGCCGTGGGCTTTCACATCAGACTTAAGGAACCACCTGCGCGCGCTTTACGCCCAATAATTCCGGACAACGCTTGCCACCTACGTATTACCGCGGCTGCTGGCACGTAGTTAGCCGTGGCTTTCTAACAAGGTACCGTCAAGGTAGCGCCAGTTACTACGCTACTTGTTCTTCCCTTGCAACAGAGTTTTACGAACCGAAATCCTTCTTCACTCACGCGGCGTTGCTCCATCAGGCTTTCGCCCATTGTGGAAGATTCCCTACTGCTGCCTCCCGTAGGAGTCTGGGCCGTGTCTCAGTCCCAGTGTGGCCGATCACCCTCTCAGGTCGGCTACGCATCGTTGCCTTGGTGAGCCGTTACCTCACCAACTAGCTAATGCGCCGCGGGTCCATCTTATAGTGACAGCCGAAACCGTCTTTCAACTAACTGACATGTGTCAAAAAGTATTATTCGGTATTAGCTCCGGTTTCCCGAAGTTATCCCAATCTATAAGGCAGGTTACCCACGTGTTACTCACCCGTCCGCCGCTAACATCATTGGAGCAAGCTCCAAATCAATTCGCTCGACTTGCATGTATTAGGCACGCCGCCAGCGTTCGTCCTGAGCCAGGATCAAACTCTCCATAAAAGTAGTTTGAAAGCTCATTTGCTTTGCTAGCGATTCAACAATTAAGTTGAAATCATTTTTGCTTCATTTAAGAAGCTTGTTATCATTAACGTTGCTTGTTCAGTTTTCAAGGTTCATGTTGTTGTCGTGTTAGCGACTCTTAAAATATTACTACGTTAAGTCCGTTATGTCAACAACTTTTTTAAAATATTTTTTTGGAGCGGGTGATGAGAATCGAACTCACGACATCAGCTTGGAAGGCTGAGGTTTTACCATTAAACTACACCCGCATTATACTATTTTTAAATTGTGGCGCGCCCGACAGGAGTCGAACCCATAACCTTCTGATCCGTAGTCAGACGCTCTATCCAATTGAGCTACGGGCGCAAGGTATGTTACTTGGTGCGGCCGAGAGGACTTGAACCTCCACGGGGTTGCCCCCACTAGGCCCTCAACCTAGCGCGTCTGCCATTCCGCCACGACCGCTTCATCCGACTTTTCTCATTATACACCTTTGAGAAGAATTGTCAATATGAAACTGGTGAGCCATGAAGGACTCGAACCTTCGACCCTCTGATTAAAAGTCAGATGCTCTACCAACTGAGCTAATGGCTCGAAAATGGCTGGGGTACTAGGATTCGAACCTAGGCATGACGGAATCAAAATCCGTTGCCTTACCGCTTGGCTATACCCCAAAAATGGCGGTCCCGACCGGGATCGAACCGGCGATCTCCTGCGTGACAGGCAGGCATGTTAACCGCTACACCACGGGACCAAAGTAAACATTATTTTATTAAAAGGATTAAGTGGTGACCCGTACGGGATTCGAACCCGTGTTACCGCCGTGAAAGGGCGGTGTCTTAACCACTTGACCAACGGGCCAATGGCTCCGAAGGTAGGACTCGAACCTACGACCAACCGGTTAACAGCCGGTTGCTCTACCACTGAGCTACTTCGGAATAACATTCATTTCATCGTCAACATCTTGTCGACTTTTATTATTATAGCCACCTAATATAGGTTCGTCAACACTTTTTTATAACTTTTTTATAAAAAGTAGGATTTCCATCAAAATAATACAATGTTGCACTATTGTCCAAGTACTATTTATACTTTTCCATTATGTTTAAACGTAATTTTACCTCCACAGATACTACAGCAGTATTTTTTTTCATCCATCCGTCTTTTTCTCCTATATTCTTGCCCACAATCGATACATTGATAAACATAAATTATTTTTTTTATTTCATTTTTGATCGGTTGATCGATTCGCGCACAAAATCTAGGAGCGCCGACTTGTTTCAATAACTTTCTAAAATCAGCATCACGGTGTTTATACCCCATCCCTAATAAGTGTAGATGATAATGACAAAGCTCATGCAAAATAATGCCGCGCAATTCTTCAATACCAAAATGTTCATACAATGTTTTATTTAATTGTATATCGTGATTGTTTAGCATATAACGACCACCAGTTGTTTTTAAACGATTGTTAAAATATGCTTTATGTTGAAATGGTCGATTAAAATATTGCATTGAGAGTTCTTCTACTAATTTTTGCACTTGCTCATCTGTCATATTCATCCCACCTTTACTTAAAAACTTTCTAGTTATGTAAAAAACACATGGGCTAAGCCATGTGCTTTTTATTATAGAGGAAACCTATTTTCTTTACACGCTTTCTTGTTGCGAAGGGGGTAACATAGTTAAAGAAATACGACCTTTATTTACTTCCACCTTTTCCACCCATACTGTTACAATATCCCCTAAAGAAATCACATCAAGCGGATGCTTTACGCGACCTTTTTGTAATTTTGAAATATGCACAAGACCATCTTGCTTTACACCTATATCAACAAAGGCACCGAAGTCAACTACGTTTCGTACAGTTCCCTGCAACTCCATCCCGACTTGTAAATCTTCCATTTGTAATACATCTGTTTTTAGGAGAGGCTGTGGAAACGCATCTCGCGGGTCCCGTGAAGGCTTCATTAATGTTTCTACGATATCCTTTAATGTTACTTCTCCAACCTCTAGACTTTTACTTAAGTCTGACAAACTTAATTGGCTAATCGCCTGTTCAGCTTTTACTGTACCTACGTCTTTTTTCGTAACATGAGCAAATTCTAAAATTGCTTCTGCTAGCTTATAGCTTTCTGGGTGAATCCCTGTTGCATCTAATGGATTTTTCGCTTCGGGAATACGTAAAAATCCAATTGACTGTTCATATGTTTTTGCACCTAAGCGAGGAATTTTCTTTAATTGTGAACGTGAAGTAAATTGACCATTTTCACTACGCATTGCAACGATATTATCTGCTACAGTTTTTGATAACCCAGAAACATATTGTAATAATGACGCGGATGCTGTATTCACATTTACACCAACTTGGTTAACTGCTGTTTCAACAATGAATGTCAAAGATTCTGCTAGTTGTTTCTGTGATACATCATGTTGATATTGCCCTACACCAACTGCTTTTGGTTCTATCTTCACTAATTCCGATAGCGGGTCTTGTAATCGACGTGCAATAGAAACCGCACTTCGTTGTTCAACTTGTAAATCCGGAAATTCCGAACGAGCTGTTTCTGATGCAGAATATACAGATGCGCCTGCTTCATTCACAATAACATATGCGATTTGTTGATCAACTTCCTTTAAAAGCTCGGCGATAAACTGTTCTGTCTCACGAGAAGCTGTACCATTTCCAATCGCAATAATACTAATTGGATATTTTTTCAACAATCCTTTTACTGTTGCTTTTGCCTTTGATGTGTCTGATGTTGTATGCGGATAAATGACACCAACTTCAAGCATTTTCCCTAGCTCATCAACTACTGCCAATTTACAGCCTGTACGATATGCTGGATCCACTCCTAGTACGACTTTTCCGCGCATTGGTGGCTGTAATAATAAATTACGTAGATTTTCTGAAAAAATGTGAATCGCTTGAGTTTCAGCTTTTGCTGTTAATTCCGAACGAAGCTCATTTTCAATCGATGGCTTAATTAAGCGTTTATAGCTATCTACTATTGAAACCTTCACTTCTTCGACAGATGGTCCTACAAAATTTCTTGGAATAAAGTGATTTTCCATTAGAACTGTCGCTTTTTCCAATGGTACATCAATTGCTACCCGTAAAATATCTTCTTTTTCTCCACGGTTTACTGCCAATATACGGTGCGGTGCCATTCGATGTACCGGCTCCTCATATTCGTAATACATTTCAAACACTTGCTTTGCATCTTTTTCAGCATTTTTCACGATTGTTACAAGTTTTCCTTCTCGCCAAGAAAGTGTGCGTAGCTTTTCACGAACTGCTGCATCATCCGCAAAACGTTCGGCGATAATATCTCTTGCGCCTATCAAAGCTTCTTCAATAGTAGAAACACCTTTTTCATCATCTAAAAATGGCGTTGCTAATGATTTGATTGCTTCCTTAGTAAATTGCATAATCTGATTTGCTAACGGTTCTAACCCTCGTTCCTTTGCGATTGTGGCTTTTGTACGCCGTTTTTGCTTATATGGGCGATATAAATCTTCTAGTCGTTGCAATACTGTTGCTGCCTGGATTGCTACTGTTAGGTCTTCTGTTAGTTTCCCTTGCTCTTCAATTAAACGCAGCACTTCTTCTTTTCTTGTTTCAAGCTGCTGTATGTAATGATAGCGGTCTTCTACAGCCTTAATTTGCACTTCATCAAGTGAGCCTGTTGCTTCTTTTCGATAACGTGCAATAAATGGTACAGTATTACCCTCTTCTAAAAGTTGAATAACTGCTTCTGCTTGCTTCGGTTGTACATTCGCATCTTTTGCAATCATTTGTAGCATTTTCTTTTGTTCCATTGTGCCACTCCTTTTATTAAACTTCCTTTAGTTTACCATTTTCTATTTTGAGATTCTTTTCAAATTGTATACTTTTAAAAGACAAAAAAAGAGTCTACTTAATTTAGCAGACTCAAAAAACATTTAGAGAGATACGCCCCCGCTTGATATAATCGCTTCCTGTAATTTTTTAATTGCTTTTCGTTGAATTCGAGAAACATGCATTTGTGATATGCCGAGTCGTTCACCCGCTTCCTTCTGACTTAATTGTTCTAGATAAGTAAGATGTATAATTTGGCGCTCACGTTCATTTAATACATCCATCGCATCTGCAACAATTAGGCGACGATTCGTTACCTCATAACCATCATCTTCTCTTCCGACAACATCTAATAATGTCACAGTACTACCATCTGAATCAGACTCAATCGAATGGTCCATCGATAATGCTTGATAACTACGCCCCATCTCCATTGCTTCTAATACTTCTTCATCTTTAACTTCAAGATGACTAGCAATCTCATCAATTGAAGGAGAACGTTGTAATTCTGTCGTTAAAAATTCAACAGCAGCCTTAATTCTTGGACCTAATTCTTTTATACGTCTTGGAACATGGACATCCCAAGTTTTATCCCTTAAAAAACGCTTAATCTCACCAACAATTGTTGGAACAGCAAACGCCTCAAAGCTTCTCCCAAAAGAAGGGTCAAATCGACGAATCGCACCTAATAATCCAAGCATTCCTACTTGTACAATATCATCATAATAAGACTTACCATGAGAGTATTTCCGAGCAATAGACTCAACTAAATATTGATAGTGTAACACTAAATTAGTTTGTGCCTCTTCGCTTTCATGCTCTTGATACTCTGCGATCCAGTTTAACACTTCTTCTTTTGATGAATTTTTAGGTAGTGATTCTTTCGACATTCCCTTTCACCTGCTCTCTCGAGACATACTTTGTCATGAAAACAGTGACACCGCCCTCATTATTTAATTTCACTTCATCCATTAATGTTTCCATTAAATAAATGCCAAGTCCACCTTCCCGTAAAAGTGCCACGTTCTCGTCTTCATGGTATGGACCAATTTTGGATTTAACTTCTTCAAAATTAAAGCTTACGCCATAATCCGCTACCATTATTTCAATCTTATCTTTAAACAAAGCGCATCCAATGACCACTTCGCCATCATCATTTCCTTTATAAGCATGATGCACAACATTTGTAACTGCTTCACTCGTTGCAATTTTTAAATCTTCAATCTCATCATAAGTAAAGCCGAGTCGTACTGCTAACCCTGAAATTGTTAAACGAATTACACTTACATATTGTGGCTTTGCGGGCACTCGAATTTCAATGTAATCAAATGCTTTCATTATTTCAACTCCAACTCCTCATCGGTCTCGATACTCATTAACTCACTTAATCCTGTAATCTCAAAAAGTCTCACTAAACGATTCGATAGCCCAACTAACTTGAATGGCGCATTTTCACGTGTCACCTTCTTATAAAAGGCTACAAAAACACCTAAACCTGTACTGTCCATATAATTTACTTTCGATAAATCTAGTTCGATCAATCGTCCTGCTACAATCTGAACTGCGTCTAACTCTTCACGCAAAATTGGCGCAGTGAATGTATCGATTTCACCTTCAATATAGCCACGCAATACATTTTCGTCTTCTCTAAATTGAACATTTACATTCATTTAAGACACCTCCATCTATAAATAACTATTAATCCCCTAATATGCGGATTTTTAAACCTATTTTTAAAAATTATTTTTTAAAAACAACAACCGTAAAATCATCCTCTAAATCAAATTCAGGAAGCGCCTTTAAATTTGTATACATTTCTTCACACATTTTTTGCGCACTCAAATAACGATAGTATAATGATAGATTTTTTATAACATCGCGCGGATCTAAATTTCCTTGCTTTCGGAAATCCGTAACCCCATCTGTAATCATTAAAATAAAATCATTTTCTTGTAGCTCAATTTCATATTGAGGATATTTAACCTCTGGCATTACGCCTAAAAGTAATCCTTTAGACTCTAAATCATAAAATCTATTTTCTCTCGCACAATAATATAACGCAGGTTCATGGCCTGCAGATCCGTATGTAAACAAACTTTTAGCAATATCATACGTTCCATAGAACATGGAAACAAACATACTGTCATCCACGCTTTTTTCAATAATTCGATTCAATACTCTCAATACATAAGACGGGTTATTATTTGGGTATTCTATCGTATCTAAACCATACTTCACCATGGACATACATAGCGCTGCAGGTACCCCTTTACCAACAACATCGGTAACCGCAACACTTACATGCTGCTCTTCGTCATGTAGAAAATGTACATAATCCCCGTTCATTTTTCGAATTGGAATAGATACCATTCCGACATCAACTTGGTCTACTTCTGGTATTGCCGTTTTTAGTAACATGTTTTGAATTTTCGTTGCGACATTCATTTCAGATCGTAATTCTTCTTGTTGCTCTAATAAACATTGATGTTCTTTAACTGTCAATCCAAAATGCACCATAATTTCAATTAAAAAGTCATATCCGTATAAAATTTCTTCCGGTGCATCGGGATAAATTTGCTCTATTGCATATTTATGAATACTTATAACTTCTTCAGGTGTAACATTTTTTTGAATTAATTGACGAATAAAATTTTGACCGATATACAAATTTTTTTCAGTTTGGTTTTCTAAATAGTCGGATAAAATTTTTTTATATTGAATTTGTAGTTCTTTCAATTCTCCCACTTCCTACTAAATCCATTTTTCAACGATAACAATTGTCCCTTGTCCAACTGTGGATTGGATATCCATGTTATCCATAAGTCTCTTGACACCTGGTAAACCTGCACCAAGTCCGCCAGAAGTCGAGAACCCATCCTCCATAACTTTTTTTAAATTATCTATCCCAGGACCTTTATCTGTTGCAGTAATACGTATACCAACTTTTCCGTCTTTATAAACTCGCTCTATCGTTACTTCACCAGCCCGTGCATACAAATAAATATTTCGAGCAAGTTCACTAATTGCCGTAGTAATTCTAGCTTGATCTACTGCCCCAAAGCCAATAGCCTTCGCCTCATTACGTCCAAGTTGGCGCGCAGCAACAATATCCCATTCCGTGATAACTTCTACGGTAGATTTAGTGTTCATTAAAGCGCCCCCAATACCATCTTCAGTTCTATATAAACGACTGACCTTTATTCGCTTTTAATTTTAGTATAATCGAGTAAAACTTATCTCGAATTCGATATTTTAAATTGTCACTAAATTATAATATAAAACATGTAAAAATCTCTACAATTTGTAAATAAAATAGTTATTCAAATTAATTTTACCTTCTCCTATACTTCCCACCATAACCTACTAAATATATATTACTATACATTATTCAATTAAATTTTCAGTTCACCTCCCTATTTTTTTCTAAATACGAAAAAACACCGAAACAATTTGTTCCGATGTTTTTTCTATGTATTAAAATTTTACAAGTCCTAAACTAATGCCAAGTGCAATATCGACCTCTTGCATCAATTTATCGTCCAACTGTGTAATCCGATCTGTTAATCGTGATTTATCAATAGTACGCAATTGTTCAAGCAAAATTACCGAATCACGCTCAAATCCATATTTTTTAGCATTGATTTCGACATGAGTTGGCAACTTTGCTTTTTGTATTTGCGCAGTAATTGCAGCAATTATGACTGTCGGACTAAAACGATTTCCAATATCATTTTGAATAATAAGAACAGGTCTTGTGCCACCTTGCTCAGACCCTATTACAGGTGAAAGGTCAGCAAAGAAAACGTCTCCACGTTTTACAATCAAATTGTCATCCCCCGCTTACGAGACGCTCCACCATATGTTCCGCTTCATATTCTGCATGCAAGCACTCACTGCAAATTGTCAGATTAATTTGCGACATTTCCACATAGCCTTTTATTAAAGCTTCCCGTATTTGATTTGGTTGCATATGCTTTATATACTCACGAGTAGCTAAATACGTAATCGCTTCGTTGCTTTCTGTATTCGCCTTAAACGTTCTTTCAAACTGTGCGATTAGTTCGCTCGGTATTTCGATAATTACTTCGTCTATTTCGTCTATTTCTTTTGCGTACAATACAAGCACCTCCACGGAACATCCCATTTCCATTTCATTTTAGCATTGAAACAGTATAATGAAAAGACACGAAAGTATAAAAACTGACAATTCTCGCGATAAAATGAGAATATTGTAGGATCACTTGTAAATTTAGCAAATATTACTACATAGAAATGAACATCATGATTAATTATTTTATATATATTCTTGGAACTCTAGAAGTAATCACACAAGGTACCTCATAATTAATTGTATCTAATTTGAAAGCCCAGTCATCCAATGTAATTTGGTCTTCATGTTGTCGACCAATTAGTGTTACTCGTTCTCCTACAGTATATGCTTTCGGAAGTAAAATCATACTCTGATCCATACAAATTCTTCCGATAATTTTTGCTCGCTCTCCACCGATTAATACATCTTGACCACTCAGCTTTCGAATCATACCGTCTGCATAGCCAATTGGAATGGTGCCGATGAAACAATCATGCTCTGCAGTAAAAGCCGCACCATATCCGACAGATTGTCCAGCTTTTAATTGTTTTACATGTATTAACTCAGTTTCTAAAGCGAACGCGGGCTTTAAAGGAAACGGTAAAATTCCCTCTACATATGATGATGGTACTAACCCATACATCGATATCCCGAAACGTACGGCATCATATTGTAAGGAAGGGTCTTTTACTAATGCGGTCGCTGTATTTGCAACATGAACTAGTCTCGGCTTTTTCGGCAATACCTCTAGAAGTTCCTTGAATATATATACTTGCTTGTCAAAGTACAATGTATCTTCTTCATCCGCTGTAGCAAAATGTGTAAAAATCCCATCCACAATAAATTGATCACTATTGGATACGATTTCGGACACAGCGAGTAATTCTTCCTTACTCGCCATACCGATACGACCCATTCCCGAATCTATTTTTAGATGTATTTTTACATTTCTCGACAGCGGTATAAGTGGCTGGGCTTGTTCTAGCCACTCAGTTGAGAAAACAGTAAGAGTAATATTTCCCTCTGAAGCGTAAGGAATAAATGAAGTGGGTGTTGCTCCTAACACTAAAATGTCAATTTCTTTAAAATGTGCTCTCATATGTACAGCTTCATCTGGAGTAGCAACAGCTAGCATTGTCGCGCCTGCCTGAATAGCTGCCTTCGCTACTTCGATATCACCATGTCCATATGCATTCGCTTTTACGACTGCAATAATTGTTACGTGTGGTTGAAGATAATGTTTTAGTGAAGTGATATTATGTTTGATTGCTTGTAAATCGATTACGGCTTTAGTAGGTCGATAGTTCGTCTGATTTCCCATATTTGATATACCCTCTTCTTTAAAGTTTAAAACCTTTTTTAAAAAATTATTTCATACTTCCTTCTTTTACACTTGCAGCAACTTCAATTAGCTCTTCTCTTGTTAAATTCGTCGATGCAACAAAGAATGACATTCCATCTTGATTCCATTGAATAGAATTTTCTGTCATCGCCCCGATTGTAAATCCTAAATCAGCAGGATCTCCCGGTGAAAACACAGGTAAAGTTACATCATCATACGTAATAGGTTGTTGCATAAATGTAAATGGCTTCTCACCATCAAATGTTAAAATAACACGTGTTGTCCCATCTTCTTGTACTTCATACTCATCAATCAGTTTCGTATGTGCCCAATTAATCATCGGATAATGAACACGGAACTCTGTGTTTTCTATATCGGCATTTGTCGCTTGTTTTTCTTCACTATCAGAAAACTTTTCTACAGCGTATTCTTCTGCTTTATGTTGGACACCTAATTTAATATCCTTGAAGGTAATAATAATTTGCTCATTTAACGACTCATCTAAAACACTAACCTTTGTTGGTAACATTGTCTTTTTATTAATTGCAATTTGTTGAACTGGCAACGCTGTTCTTTCGACATTTCTTGTTGCTAATTCAAATGTGTAACTATCATCATCCTCTGACATAACCGCCGTATTATCCGCTAATAGATCCTCTGCTAATGCACCAATTAAATATGCTTGGCTATTTTGTTTTGGCCAATCACTTTGGAACTTATGTGTTTTTCGAAGAGTTGGCGTTACAACAAATACGCCTTCTTCATTGCGGACGATCATTTGTTTCTCATCATCACCTTGTGCATTCACAGTAACCCGATAATAATCAGGTTTCGTATGCCAAACATTCACATCATACATCCGTGGCTCCATTCCAGTACGTACTTCCATTGTAGCATTTAATTCGTAGCCCTTTGCCTCATTCCACTTCTTATTCACATCTTCAATGACCTCTTCTTGCGTCGCTTTTCCGCAGGCAGCTAACAAGAAACAACAAGCAACTACCGCTAAAATTCGGAATTTCAACGTTTCACCCTTTCTCCCATCTGCTCCGATAAATCAACATATGAAAGAAATTCGACATGTATGTATTGAATCAACTTATTAATATAACTTGTGCAGCTGCTGTTGTGCGAGTATGGGTAATCGAGATAAAACCATTCACAACAACACCATCGAAATAAAGTACAGGTTTTCCGTTAGCCGCTTTTAAAATTTCAATTTGATGTAATTCACAGCCTTCACCAATCCCTGTTCCATTTGCTTTAGAATAGGCCTCCTTTGCAGCGAAGCGTCCTGCCAAAAACTCTACTTTCCGTGATTCGGAAAGGGTATCGAAAATACTTAACTCCCGTTGCGTCAAAACTCGTTGCTGAAATTTTTCTGAGCGCTTCATCATCTTTTCAATTCGCTCTAATTCTACTAAATCAAGTCCAATTCCTTTAATCAATTAGTGTCTCCTCCTTTCAATTGATCATTATTCCAATGTATAATGAAATTCATACAATATACGTTTTTTTTATACTGACTTAAACGAGGTGGAGCATGTTCATTCGTAGAGAAAATTTTAAACAATACATTACTTTATATCCTGTTGTGTCGTCAATTATTGCGATTAATCTTATTATTTTTATTTTAACATTAGTGCCTGGGTTTGGAACGAAGTTGCTTTACGCCGGCATGAGTGTAAATGGCTTAATTGCGGCAGGAGAATGGTGGCGCATCGTTACATCAATGTTTATCCACGCTGGATTCACCCATGTGCTATTTAATATGTTCTCACTCTTTTTATTTGGCCCTGAATTAGAAAAAATCGCAGGGAAAATGCGCTTTTTGACAATTTACTTTTTAGCTGGTATTTTCGGCATTGCTGCCACATACATTGCTGAAGATTTAACCTATGCAAGTGTTGGCGCGAGTGGTGCAATTTATGGTATTTTCGGTGCCTTTGCTGCACTTGTTTATTACACACGTAACTTATTCCCACAGCTAAAGCAAATCATTTTACCATTAATCGTCATTAGTATAATTATGACGTTTGTCACACCAAATATAAACATCGCTGCTCATATAGGTGGGTTAGTATCCGGTTTTATTTTAGGTTTTGTTTATTTCAATCCTAAAAATATGATGCGTTGGCGCAAAAATAATATTAAACGTGTGAAATAAAAAAGGGCTGTACAATAAGTTTAAAAACTTTTTGTACAGCCTTTTTATTGCTCCCAATACTTTATTAGCTCTCATACCACGTCAAAATCTTTTCTACTTCTTCATGCTCAATATGACGAACTATTGCCGAGGCGCCTGTCATTCCAGACATAACAACAATTTTTGCTGAGCCAATACGCTTACGCTTTTGGAAATATGATTGACTACTTTCTGTTACTTGAATTCGCTTTTTCTTCGCAAAAAATGTCACACGACTAATAAAGCGCGATACAATTGTGATTTGTTGATTTCCTATCGTATATCCTGTCGTTTTAAATTGCCATCTTCCTAATATAATGATTGGAACAATAAGCAAAAGTGATAGTAAGCCATACGGGTAGAAGAAATACGATACAGCTCCAATTGTCGGTATAAGCCATAAAAAGTCTATTCGATAGAAAAATGACTGTGCTCTTTTAGGCGGTTTAACTGCTGGCCTCATCGTGAAATCATATTCCGGAAACAGCTCAAGTAATGGCTCTAATGCTTCCTTTTTTGCAATTAGTGGAAATAAGATAATTTTTTTATCCGCTTCACCACTAAATCCACCGCCAGCACTTTCAACAGCAATAGAAGCTAAACCAAGAATTTGTTGAAATGGATTTTCAACAATTTTAATTGCCTGTACACGGTTTATCGGTATTGTAACTCGCTTTTTTTCAATCAGGCCACGCGTTATTATTAGACGATTGCTTTGCTTTGTTACTGTAAAATCATAATAATTTAAAAATGTCAGACCTACTGAAATAATCCATGTTAATAATAAAGCCATGGCAATGAGGATTGCCACTGCAATAAAACTATACTTCCACAAGAAAGCTACTTCATCAAAAATAAAATCAAAAGGAATGAACTCCGCAAATTGTGAAACGACCGCAAATACCCCAGCTAATACTACACCTACTCCGCTCGAAGTGGTTGCTAATAATATTAACTCCGGAACTTTCATTTTGTGAACTATTGTCGAAGGGTCCTCCTCAACTTCAATAGAAACTTCTTGTGTCGTTTCATCTATTTCGATTAAAGTTTCCTTTTGTTTTGCACGCTTCATTCTAAGTTCAATTTCATCCGCGGCTTCTCGTGTCACTGCCGTTAGTTCTGCTTCTGGCTTCCCATTTTTACTTCCTGCTGTTTCCACTTGTACTTGAACTAACTTAAAAATGCGGTGAAAAATACCCTCTTTGTAATTTAAATTTTGAATGCGCTCAAACGGAATATATCGCTTCTTTTTTACAAGTAAACCATATTCTACACGAAGTTCACTGTCTTCAAACCAATACGTAAAAGTAGCCCACTTAATTAGCCCATTAATCATCGTCCAAACAACGATAACAACAAGGAAAATGAGCGGTACCATTTCACCAAAAAATTTTTCGTCGCGGTAATCAAAATTCAAATTAAAACCATTGGCTAATAAAATAATTGCAATCGGAATGAGTAAATCTTTAAGCGCCTTTACAACATTAATAATTGCGGTAACTGGATGAAGTTTATACTTTTCATTAGACATCTTCTTCCGCCACCCTTGCAAGTTCCGATATTTTCGTTCTTAGCATATCTGCATCCTCTACTTCTAACATTGGAATTGTATGTACAGTTGCTGCTGAGGATATAGAGATATTGGCCAGATTGTATTTTTTTAAAATTGGACCTTGCTCTGTATCTACGTGCTGAACGCGGATCATTGGAATAAGGGTACGTTTTACAACGAATAAGCCACTTTGAATTTCGATTTCTTGCTCACGTACCTCATAGCGCCAAATTTTCCAACGAATGCTTGGGAAAAGAATCGTCGAACAAGTAATTGATAGCAATACAATGATAATCGCTACCCACAAAATCCACATTGGCCAATGATACTTCCATGTTAAAAAGCCCACTCCTCCCGTTACTAGCGCTAGCACAACTGTTTGAATGAACCCATATAAATGCCATACGGTTTGTGCTTTTTTAGGTAGTTGATATTTTGGTTGTTCTCTCAAAGACTACACCTCTTTTTTTGTATAAATTATAGTACGGTTTCATTATGTAAATTGTTTCACTTTTCTTTCATAACTGCAATATAAAAATACACACCAGCACAATGTGCTGGTGTGTATTAAACTTTTATAATTAATCTTCGCGACGTTGACGTGGACGACGATCACGGTTTCCGCCTTCGCGACGGCCTCCATCACGACGTTCACCGCCGCCACCACTTCGACGTTCACTGCTTCGACCATCACGACGACGATCTCCACCACCGCGACGATCTCCGCCTCGTGCTCCGCGTCCACGATCGTTTCCACCACGGCCACGGCCACCGCCGCCACCTTGAGAACGCTCACGACGCATTGGTAATGGTCGCTCTTCTGTTAATGTAACAGGCGTTGCATCTGGCTCTTTTGTAATTGATTTAAGGGCAGCAGCTACTAAATCTAACGCTTCGTTATTTTCTAATAACTGAGCAGCTAATTCACGGTAGTTCCCTAAATCGTTGTTTTGAACTAATTCCACTAACTGTTGCATAGCTCCTTCTTGTAAGCCTGCTAATGCTTCCTCTGATGTCGGTGGACGTAAAGGAGTCATACGTTTTTTCGTAGTTTCTTCTACAATACGTAAGTAACCCATTTCACGTGGTGTTACAAATGTTACAGCGATACCTGATTTACCAGCACGACCAGTACGACCAATACGGTGAACATAAGACTCTGGATCTTGAGGAATATCGAAGTTGTAAACGTGTGTTACACCTGAAATATCTAAACCACGAGCAGCTACGTCTGTTGCGATTAAGATGTCAATTTTATTTTCTTTGAATTGACGTAATACAGAAAGACGTTTCGCTTGAGATAAATCGCCGTGGATACCTTCCGCTAAGAAACCACGTAAACCTAATGCTTGTGATAATTCATCAACACGGCGTTTTGTACGACCGAAGATGATTGCTAATTCTGGTTTTTGAACATCTAATAAACGAGATAATGCTTCGAATTTTTCACGCTCAGTTGCTTTTACGAAGTATTGCTCAATGTTCTCCATTGTTAATTCTTTCGCTTTAATTTTAACGATTTCAGGATCTTTCATGAATGTCTCTGCAATTTTACGGATTGCTGGAGGCATTGTCGCTGAGAATAATAAAGTTTGGCGATTAGATGGAACGTTCTCTAAAATCGCATTAATATCATCGATGAAGCCCATGTTTAACATTTCATCTGCTTCGTCTAATACAAGCGTTTGTACTTCGTCTAATTTTAATGTACGACGGTTAATATGGTCTTGAATACGACCCGGTGTACCTACGATAATTTGTGGACGGTTTTTAAGCGCACGGATTTGACGACCGATTTCTTGACCACCGTAAACTGATAATAATTTTACGCGTTTGTCGTAACCTAATTTATAAAGTTCTTCTGAAACTTGGATAGCTAATTCACGAGTTGGAGCAATAACTAATGCTTGAATATTCGGGTTTTTTGGATCGATTTTTTCGATTAACGGAATACCGAATGCAGCTGTTTTACCAGTACCTGTTTGCGCTTGACCTAATACGTCACGGCCAGCCATTGCAAACGTAATTGTACCTTCTTGGATTGGTGTTGCTTCTTCAAATCCCATACGGCTAATAGAACGTAATGTAGATTCACTAATGTTTAATTCTGAAAAATTTGTCAAACTCTTCAATCTCCTTTTTCCTTTTAAGTTGACAAATGGTTACATTTTCAGATGAAATGGCGGCAAATTCGAGCCATTGTATGTGGAACGTTTCCGTTACTTAAAAAATTATATCCGCTTCTAAGCGGAATCTCTTATATGAAAGGAAAGCCCGGTCATTGCCGAGCGGTTCAATTCTACAGTTGTCATTAAAAATTAATTATATTAAAAAATAGAATAAAACCGTTATCAAAAAAAAGCACTCTTCACCATAAAGTCTGAAGAGTCTTCGCACAAAATGTATCCATTGCTTTCACTAGTCTAACACGGGTTGTGTCGGTATGCAACGATATTGCTTGAGTTGGAATAGTCTGATATTTCATTCCTTATATAAAAATTGAAACGTCTTTTCAAACCAGAGTTCGCAATCTTCACTAAAACAAATATGATGTTTTCCATATTCGGACATATAGATTTCCTTTTCAATTGATCGAATGCGGTCGAATAGAAACTGTCCAGTAGCGCTTGGTACTACTCCATCTAACAAACCTTGAACAATAAATGTTGGGCAGTTTACATTTTGGATATATGGTTCCGTTTTTCGTACCACTTTCATAAATTGAATCGTTGCACTAAGTGGTACATTTTTAAATTTAAATTTATAACGCTGAAACAATTCATTTTCTTCCAATTTTTTATGCATTGCATCTTGGGCCATGAAACGAATATCCTTTACTAGCTGTGTCGGACTCACATACTTTGCCGCAGCACTTAAAAGAACTAATTTTTTCACTTTATATCGTATAGCTAAATACATCGCAATTACACCACCCATTGAAAAACCAACAACAATAATCTCATCCACTTGTTTTGCCAATCGGCGATATGCTAATTCTGCATCCATCATCCAATGTTGTGCTTCGTAGCCTTTCATTGCCAAATCCTCTGCTTCACCATGTCCAGAAAACGTCGGAATGCTAATCGTCCAATCCGTTCGTTCCTTTATATAATCTGCGAATGGTTGAATTTCATACGGACCTCCGGAAAATCCATGTAAAAAAAGTACTCCTGTTTTCACATCATCACCTATTTCTCCTATGCTTCTTACCATTATTTCAAAAAAGGCATCAAGCCAGTATTAAACTGACTCGACACCTGTAATTATTTTCTCTAATTGCATACCGCGCGAACCTTTTACTAAAAGAATTGATTGCTCGCTTGCATTGTTTTTAATTTTTTCGATGATTGGTGCATAGTCTTGTTCTGAATATACAAGATGCTGGGCATCAAATGTTGATTGTAGCTTATTGTATAGCCACTTCATACGTGGACCGTATAAACAAACCGTTTGGATGTTTGCTGGATCAATATGCTGGGCTATTTCCTCATGGAATCGTCGCTCATCTTCCCCAAGTTCCAACATATCGCCTAGAACTAACCATTTTTCAGAGCGAATCGTCGTTTGCTCTACAAACTGAATAGCTGCATGCATTGACGTTGGCGCCGCATTATAGGCATCGTTAATAAATAACAAATCTCCTAGAGGAATTAGTTGCATCCGCATATCCGTTAAAACAACTTGCTTTAACGCTTTACGAATTTGCTCATCTGTTAAACGCAGGGCCTTACCAACTAACATTGCATTCAATGTATTTTTCACTTGGTGTTCACCTAACACCGAAATGAAGTAATCTCCCTCCATAATGCCTTCTACATGAAAGCTACTACCTTGGGCTGTTGTCACTATGTTTGAGGCGATTAAATCTTGGCCAGCTGTAAAACCAAATGACTGTGTTTTAAGTGACGGGTTTTGCGCTACTAAATATTGCAGAAGAGGCTCATCACCGTCGTAGAATAACATGCCATCCTCAGCTAATCCCTTTACGATTTCAAATTTTGCCTGTGCGATTCCTTCTCGAGAACCTAAATCTTGCATATGTGCTTCTCCGATATTTGTAATAATCGCATAATGGGGACGTGCAAGCTTTGTTAAAAATTCAATTTCCCCAAAGCCACTCATACCCATTTCAAGTACAGACACTTCAGTATCCTCATCTAATTGTAAAATCGTTATTGGTAATCCTAGTTGGTTATTAAAGTTACCAATTGTTTTTTGTACTTTAAAATACGGTGACAGTGTACCCGCCAAAATATCCTTTGATGAAGTTTTCCCGTTAGATCCTGTAATGCCAATAAACGTTGCTTTATGCTCATTACGATATGCGATAGCCATTTGCTGAAGTGCTTCTTCCGGATCGTCAATAAAGATTAATGGTAAATGTTCAGGTGGATTGGGCTCATCTTTCATCCATAATGAGGCAGCGGCACCTTTTTCAAATGCTTGCTCCACAAAACGGTGACCATTTACTGCTTCGCCACGAAACGGGACAAACAAATCCCCCTGTTGAATTGTACGTGTATCAATTGAAATACCCGTAACAATGGTATCCTGAAATTTTTGATTTTCAATGTTTAACCAAGTTGCAAGTTGTTGTAAATTCTTTTTCACTAGTTATCCCACTCAATCTCTATTGTATTGAAGCTGTTGCTTTTCTGCATGGCGTTCCATCGCTAAATTCACTAACTTTTTAATTAGTTGCGGATATGGTAACTCTGTATGCTGCCATAATAAAGGATACATACTAACAGGTGTAAATCCTGGCATTGTATTTACTTCATTAATGTAAATTTCATTTGATGAAGTAACAAAAAAGTCTGCTCTTACAAGACCTGCGCCATCGATGGCCTTAAATGCTTTTATCGCCATCTCAACAAGATCCACATAAACTTTTTGTGGTAACTCCACAGGAATAATCAATACTGTAGAGCCATCCTTATATTTTGAATCATAATCATAAAACTCTGTCATCGGCTTAATTTCACCTGCAACTGACACTTTCGGATCATCATTCCCAAGAACACCTAGCTCAATTTCACGTGCTATAATCCCTTGTTCAACAACAATTTTACGGTCATATTGTAAGGCAAATTGAACAGCCTTCTCCAATTCCTGTGCATTCGTTGCTTTACTAATTCCAACACTTGAACCTAAGTTTGCTGGTTTAATAAACATCGGATACCCAAGCTTATCTTCACATTTTTCGATAAGACTTACTTTGTCTTTTTCCCATTCGCTTCGAATGAAATAAGCGTAAGGAACCTGTGGTAAGCCTGCCATTTCAAATAATTGCTTCATTACTACTTTATCCATACCGGCAGCTGAGCCTAAAACGCTATTACCTACATACGGAATATTTAAAACTTCTAAAAAACCTTGAACTGTACCATCTTCACCGTTTGTTCCGTGAAGTAATGGGAAAATCACATCAAATGGATTGTTCATGTGTGCTTCAATAAATTGTGTAATATTATTTTCAGTTTGCACTGTTGTTGATTCAAATTGTAATTGCTCAATTGTTGTTGCAGGTTGTGTTAATTGAGGGCCAACACGCCATTCTCCGTTTAACGTAATAAAAATCGGAAAGACGTCATATTCATTAAAATCTAAAGCTTGCGTCACTGCCTTAGCAGTCGATAGCGATACTTCATGCTCCGCAGACTTCCCTCCATACAATAAACCGATTCTTTGTTTCATTTTATTGACCTCCATTTTTTCACTATATTCAGTGTATCATGAATATCCTTAATCCAAAAATCGTACCCATGCCCTAAACCTGAATAGTTTCCTTGCTTATTGACCGAAAAACACCCACTGCTTTTGTGCTGTGAGTGTTAACTAATTTGTATTAATTCATCATAGCTTTGTTTTAATATTTCATCTAAGTCGTCCCAAACTTCATCTGGATAGTCATAGTCCGATAATGTACGCACTTCTATTCCATAATGACCGTTTGGCTTATCTAGCTTATACAGTGATAATAACGCGCCTTCCTTCACAAATGGTCTAAATAATCGTAATGTCGAAGGATCAATTATTGGCGAATTGTGTTTGTTTTTTCTCCGCCAAAAGCTTCCTGCGCCTTCTTTCTCCTTAATCATTTGATTAAATAAATTCGATACTAACGTTTCTGAATCTCCTATAAATCGGAAATATACTTTCGTCATTTTATCGGAGACAGAAGAATAGTACGCATAACGATTTTGCAATTTACTAAAAAAAGGTGTTGAAAGCGGCTCACGTTTATGACTGAAATATAATAACTCTGCCTGCTCTAACGATGTTAATGCATTGACATTTTTTTCAGACGTAAAATCAATCCAACATAAATCATGCTTTAAATCGCTTTCCTTTTTCAAAAAATCACGTGCATCCTCGCTACTAACAAAATCGAATTGGGTATGCATATTAAAAGAGCCTTCACTATAAGCGTGCTTCAAAAGTAAAATATTTTTCACAGGCTCCACTGAAGAAAGAAATTGCTTCAATGAAAGTCCGCTATAAATCACAAAGTGATCTACATCGTTCATATGTATATATAAATGATGGATATAATCCTCTGCCAATTTCATTTTTTTCGCCACGCCCTACACTCCCTTAATACGAATAATATGATTATTATATGACTTCTTGTGTATTTTTGAAACAATTTATGTGCGGTTTCGTCTCAACTTTTACTACAAGCTTACTACAGTATTTTTAGTAAGAGTATGATAAAGTAAAACATGCGAATAAATTCGCCTGTTAATATGCTTTATGCTAGTTTAATAGAAATTTTATGATAATAAGGTGAAATCGAATGGATACAAATAACTACAATTTTAACAAGCGCTTTGATTGGCCGCTTGCTATCATTTTATTCTTATTTTTAGGCGTTAGCTTATTAGCGATTGCATCCGCTCAAACATCTGGTCAATATGGCACAAATTTCGTACCATTACAAATTCGTGGATATGTCATTTTCGCTGTCATCGTTGCGTTTGTTATGTATTTTGATCCAGATCAGTATAAAAGATTAGCATGGCCACTTTATGGTTTTGGGATTTTGCTACTTATTGCACTCGTTGTAATTCCTACTACTACCGGGATTACTGTAGAACGTAACGGGGCGAAAAGTTGGTTCCAAACACCTATCGGTAATATTCAGCCTGCCGAGTTTATGAAAACCTTTTTCATATTAGCCGCTGCCTATTTAATTAGTAAGCATCACGAACGCTACCCAAATAAAACGATTAAAACGGATTTTATTTTACTAGCAAAAATCGGGGTTACACTAGTTGTTCCATTAGGCTTTATAATGCTGCAGCCCGACTTAGGTTCATCACTGGTATTTATAGCAATTACTGCTGCACTTATCATTGTTGCAGGTGTCTCTTGGAAAATTATATTACCTGTGTTCGTTGGTGTTGCCGCAATTGGTGGTTCCCTATTATGGATGGCGCTGTATATGCAGGATTTCTTAGAAAAAACTTTCGGCTTCCAGCCATATCAATTTGCACGAATTTATTCCTGGTTAGACCCATACTCATATGCAACTTCAGATGGCTACCACTTAATTACGTCACTAAACGCTATTGGGTCAGGGGAGATTTTTGGTAAAGGGTTTATGGACCGTGAAGTTTATGTTGCTGAAAATCACACCGATTTTATTTTTGCAGTCATTGGAGAAGAATGGGGTTTTATTGGGGCAAGCGCTGTTATTTGCTTATACTTTTTATTAATTTTCCATTTAACAAAAATGACGTTACTTTTAAAAGATCCTTTTTGCACATACGTTTGCGCAGGAATTATTGCAATGATTACGTTCCACGTATTTGAAAATATTGGCATGACAATTCAACTTTTACCGATTACCGGGATTCCATTACCATTCATAAGTTACGGTGGTAGTTCGTTAATGGGGAATGCACTTGCAATCGGACTCGTATTTAGTATGAAGTTCCACTACCGAACTTATATGTTCACAACGAATGATCCAGAAGATGAATAAAAAGAAAACGCCCGCTGTAAAGTTACAGTGGGCGTTTTGAATATTAGTTAATTTTGTGTTTGTGGAGTTTGTGTTGGTGGTGTTAAAACTTTTAAAAGCTCAAGACGCGATTTTGTAACTGTCGCTGTAACACCTAATTTCGATAAGTTTGTAACAATTCGCTTTAAATCAATCTCTTTCGCCATTCCCTACACCTCAAACTTTCCTTTTGTAATTATGTAAACGTGTTTAATTCAAAAAAGTTCCACAATTTTCAGATGTCAGACCTTCTACTTCTATATGTTACCACGAACCACTTTATGCATCCGTATCAATATTGTTACAAATATACGAACAATCTCTACATAATCATTTCCTATTTGCAACTAAAGTAAACTTGTTTTTTCGAATGCATAATAATTTTTTTTGAAATAAATATTGCATTGAAAAAATTATGATAAATTGATTTTTTTACCACAAAAAATCATTAAAAACACTATATTTAACACTTTATACTACACACATAGTATAAACGATTTTTCAACAAATTTTAAGTATGTTTAGCAAAAAATACAAGTGGAAATATTGTATTAACACACACCATTCACCAAAGAGTAATGATCCATCCCAAATTATTTTTACAATAACATTAATAAAATATATATGTTCAATACTTCAGAGGAGAGTAACTTAATGAATAATTTTGATAAAGTAATCTATATCCCAAAGGAGTTAACATGTTTCCACACATACTTAAAGGATTCTGCCGAACAAGTTGCTCTTTTAAAACCGATTCAATCACCTGCATTTTTACATGAAAGCAAATTTGCCGGTCTTCCATATTTAACTAATATTATGGAACATCCAAAAGATGTGCACAATCAATATATGTTATTTTTAGCACAAATCAATTTTTCGGAATTACAGTTATCCAATCCGTTCCCAAAGAGCGGAATTTTACAGTTTTATATATCCCAGCAGTGCCTTGAAAAAGTAAAACATCACTATGAACATTACCATTTTAAAGTGCAATACTTACCCCATAGGGAAAATTACAGCGATGCAATTCAAGATTTCACCTACTTAAAGGAAGTCAATCTAGAACAATTCCCAATAAAACATGAAATGAAACTTCAGGCGAAAACGCAATATGAGCCTGTATCCGCCATGGATTATCGTTTAGAGAATTATTTTAATCCTGAAATTATGAGTGCCTCCATTACTTTAGATGAACGCTCTTTCCAAGATGTATATTTAGAAAGCTATTTAGCTGCGGATCATAAAATTGGTGGCTACCCTTACTTTATAAATGAAGATTTTAGAAAGAATTCTAAATTTCTACAGCATTATGACACGTTACTTTTACAAATTGTATCAAATGATGCACATCAAATTATGTGGGGCGACAGTGGTATAATGAGCTTCTTTATTAACTCAAAAATGCTAGAGCAGCTAGACTTTTCAGATATTTACCTCCATTTAGAAGAATACTAAAACCTTACCGAAACACTTTTAACAAATTGTTCAGTGTTTCTTTTTATGCTTTCTTGCAATACACTAGAATAGAAAACAGTAAAAGTAGGTGAATTGCTTGAGTGCTTTTATTGAAAGTTACTTTATCTTCCCATTAATAATGTTTATCAATATTCTATTTGCTTTAACTGTCATTTTTTTAGAGCGTAGAAAACCATCCTCTACTTGGGCTTGGCTACTTGTACTTTTCTTCTTACCATTTGCCGGATTTATTCTTTATTTACTTTTAGGCAGACAACTTAGGAAAAAACATTTGTTTCGTTGGGAAGGGCAAAAGAATATAGGAATTGATAAGCTAATTAGCTATCAAATCGAGGCAATTGAAAAGGATCAGCTCGAGTTTCGTTCAGACCATATTAAAGAATACAACCATCTCATTTATATGAATTTGAAGACAAATAATGCGGTGTTAACTCAAGATAATGCAATTACAATCTTTGATGATGGTAGCGATAAATTTGAAGCTTTGATTCAAGATATTATGAATGCCAAAAACCATATTCATATTCAGTATTATATTTTTAAAATTGATAATTTAGGACAACGTATTTTAAATGCTTTAATTAAAAAAGCACATCAAGGGGTTAAAATTCGCATTTTGTATGACGAAATGGGCTCACGAGGCGTGCGAAAACGTCATTTTAAAGAACTATTAGATTTAGGCGGGGAGGTGGAGGTATTCTTCCCTTCAATTTTACCACTTATTAATCCTCGTCTAAACTTTCGAAATCACCGAAAGATTGTCGTTATAGATGGGCGGATTGGTTATATTGGTGGCTTTAACGTAGGTGATGAGTATTTAAGCTTATCGGATCGTTTCGGATATTGGCGCGATACACATTTACGAATTGAGGGAAGTGCCGTACACCCTCTGCAGACACGTTTTATTCTCGACTGGAATCAAGCAAGTGCACATCATGATATTAACTATGCCGAACACTTCTTCCCTGCCATCCCGCAAAAGGGGAATGCCGCACTTCAAATTATTTCGAGTGGACCGGATACAGAGTGGGAAGTAATTAAGAACAGTTATTTACGTTTAATTACGAATGCTAAAAAATACATCTATATCCAAACCCCTTATTTCATTCCAGATGAATCATTTTTTGATTCCATCCGTTTAGCCGCACTTTCAGGTGTGGATGTGCATATTATGATTCCAAACAAACCGGATCATATGTTTGTCTATTGGGCAACGTATTCTTATGTCGGACAGCTCGTACAGGCCGGAGCAAAAGTTTATCATTATGAAAAAGGCTTTATTCACGCTAAAATGATTGTGGTAGATGATGAAGTGGCCTCTGTTGGTACGGCAAATATTGATGTTCGTAGCTTTAGTTTAAATTTCGAAGTAAATGCGCTCATTTACAATCGTGAATACGCCCATCGTTTAGCCGAAATTTTTGAGCGAGATATTATTGATTGTTCTGAAATGACGAAAGAAATTTATGAAAATCGTTCAACTGTTATCAAATTCAAAGAATCAATTTCACGATTACTTTCTCCAATACTTTAAAAAGAAGAGGCTGGACAGAAGTGAAAATTTCTCTATTTACGGTAAAGTACAGCATTAAAAATTGGATACTTAATAAATTGGTTGTAGTTGAGGGGCAACTCCTGGGGAAATAGCGTGACGCCTGAGACTACAGGCTCAGGCCACGCCCCCGGAAAGCGTCCCCGCAACGAAAACCAATTACAAAAAAACATCATTTTTCTCACTCGAGAAAAATGATGTTTTTGTTTTGTCCCAGCCTCTTCTTTTATATGGCATTATTTAATACCTAAATATTCTTCTAACGTCACGCCAGCTTCATGAATTTTTTTAGCTGTATCTCCTTCTAAATAACGGAAATGCCACGATTCATACATGAAACCTGTAATATCTTCTTTTCCTTTTGGATAACGTAAAATAAAACCATACTGATGCGCATTGTTAACAAGCCATTGTCCTGCAGGTGATTCTCCAAATTCACTTGTTAACCATAAATCTTCGCGCCCTTTTTCTCCAATATCAAATGCTAGTCCAGTTTGATGCTCTGAATAGCCAGGACGAGCACTATAACGATCCGCGGCATCTTTACCATCGCGATTTACATAGCGATCATATAATGTTTGTTGATATTCGTATGAACGAAATCCACTAAATGCCACTAATTCAAAACCTTCTAGTTTTGCAGCAGCTGCCATTTTTTCAAAAGCGGCTTTGGCTGCAGGATCTTCTCCTTTATTGTACGTTGAAGGTAGTGGAATTTTTTTGTTTACTATAAGAATTCCATTTACATATGTAGGATCTACTGCAGGGTTTTGACCAACGATGTATCCATTAACGACTTCTTGAGGCGGATTTTCATTTGTTGCTGGTTTTTCAACCGGTGTTGTTGGAGTTGGCTCATTCAAATTAGGATCAGCTCCTTCATCACTTTCTGCATCTGTCCCTGATTTATTTGAATGATTTTCTACTGCCTGATTTTTTTCATCGACTACTTCATACTTGTAATAAATCGAACCTAAAATTGCTAGTAGTAACAATAACGAAATGGACGCTATTAGAACAATTGGACTTTTTCTATTCGTTCTTGTATTCATTTTACTTCGCCTTCTTCTATAGTTTTAATTCTGTCTAAATTATTCCGTTAACCCGCAATCATGACATACAACACAATAACAGATAAAACAGCAAAAGTAATTGCCATTTTTTTCATCCATTTCGATTCCTTTTCATGCCCTTTTTCTTTAAATGTACGCGATCTGAAAAAGTTTGTTAACGTAAACATAATTGTCATCGACAAAATGGCTGCTTCCATGTTTTGCTTAATAATAAAAAATAACGCCGAAAAACTTGCTGCTGCTACTAAGATTAGTGAAATTGGCTTTTCATATTTTTTCATCTCTATCTCCCTTTAATTTTTAAACTAGTTTGAAGTATATCGCACTTTTATAAAAACTAAAAATAGCACGCATCAAAATAATTGCATAATAATTTATACTAATTATTTACCTATGAAAAAACTCTACATTTATGATTTGTTGTTTGAATGCTAAAACCTTCTCAACAAATACTCAATGTAGAGTTGTATAAAATATTTTCAATTAATTCAGAAACTTTTAGTTAAAATTTTATATAAAAGTAAAAATCTTATAAAAGATTTTTATGCTTTTTCATACTCTACTTCTGTAATTTCGAAACGAAAGAACTCATGATGTAGCTCATCACGGAAATGCTTTGGTGTAACGCTTGTATATTTTTTGAAAATTCTCGTAAAGTAGCTTTGATTACAGAAATGGAATTGCTCAGAAATTGAGGTAATGCTTTTATTTGTATGTCGTAAATAATATTGAGATTCTTCAACTCGACGTACGTTTAAATATTCTACTAAAGTAATGCCTACGTGCTCACGGAAAATACGTGATAGATGGCTTGTACTAATGTGGAAATTTGCTGCAATACTTTCTACTGTTAAATCATTTTCCAATTCATCATTAATATACATAATAACTTTATTTACCGTTTGATGTCGGAAGGTTGGCTGTTTTCGATCAGCAATGAAGTACACATAAAAATCAATAAGGTCATCTGCAAATTGTAAAAATTCTGCATCTTTCATCTGGTTTTCTACCATGTCCGCACATGCTAAATTAAACGCAAATGCTTTTTTGGATGGTACTTGATTATCTAGTAATTTACGCGCAACAATAGAAGATAAAATAACAAAATAATTACGCACAACCTTAATCACTTGTTTTCCAAAACGAATCGATAAAATATCAATGATTTCATGAAGTGTCTTTTTTGCCTTTACAGCTTCCAAATGATATACCTCAAATAAAAGCTTAGACTCTAGGACAAAAAAGTCTTCAATCCCAGCATATTGATTGATATTATCGATTTCCTGAAAATATCGTTTAGAAATGGTTTCAGAGATTGAATGCTGATGTAGTTGCATAGATTACCCCATCTTTCTTCAGAATAGACATTCTGTTATTTAGTAGAAAGCACACGGATGTACTTCATTATGTCTATAGGGAAGTTATACTTTCCTGTAAACTTAATATTAATGTTCAAAATTGCTATAATTCTATAGTAATTAGTAGAGGTTCAATTATATATGTATTTTGAAAATTGAAGTGACTATTCATATTACAATACTATGTTTTGCATATATTTATTCGAATAATTAGTAACTATAGTGAATATTACCATATTTTATATTTTTCTTTCAACCTAATTTAAACAATTGGTATAGTACAAATATATCACTTATATTCCTTTTTTTGAAATATATAATGTAATTTAATTTATTTAAGTGACTTAAAATATACATTTTACGATGGGTTATAGTAATTTTTATCCTTTTTTTATTTTTATTACTTACCATTTTTAAACCCTATAAAATATACTCTAAAAATAAAAAAATCTTCTTCCCCCTAATTTCTTTAAATATGTAGTAAAATAGTTCATAATTGTATAAAATGCTTATAAAGAGGTGTAACAGAGTGGATCCAAAACAAATAGAAGAAATCATGGAAGTCATTAAAGAGTTTTTCCCTGAAAATACGTCAATTGCAATTTCAGATACGAGTGAGTATTTATACTACCAAGCAAGCAAAAAGGTAGATTTAAAAATCAAACCAGGTGACCCGATTAAGGAAGGGTCAGCTGCTTATAAAGCGCTTACTTATGGCCAAAAGATTAATTCGTATATCGAATCGGATGTTTTTGGAGTACCATACTATGGTATGAGTATCCCGTTGATTGAAGAAGGAGAAACAAAGGGAGCAATTACTGCTATTTTCCCACAAAAACCTTCACCATTTTTAACTAACTATATTACCGTTAAAATTGATGATTGCTGGTACCCAATTAAACACAATCAAGTTATTTATCTGGAGACACAATTACGTAAAACATTTGTCAAAACAATGCAACGTGAAGGGTATCACCGTTTAAACTTAAGTGATTTAGAGCTATTCCTGGCTCCTGACTCATTTATTCGATGCCACCGTTCATATATTGTTAACATTGACTTCATCGAAGAAATTCAACCAGATTCTCATTCAACATTTTTATTAATTATGAAAGACGGTACGCGCATTCCTGTAAGTCAACGTTATGCGAGCTATTTCCGCCGTTCTTTAGGATTCTAATCATGAACAATAAGCGATTTGCGCCTAGCAAATCGCTTTTTTCAATAGCTTGTAATTTGATATACCTTCTTTTTCCCTGTTTTTTTAATTAATATTGCACAAATTTGCTAGGTTAAAACGTAATTACTATATCCAAAATAACATTATTACCGTCGAATATTCATACATTTTCTCTTAAATGCAACTTTTAAGCGCTTTTATGCTGTATTCGGAGAAAATGTGACAATTTGATGATATTATTAGCGTAAATGCCGCTTTACAAGCTGGCGAAATAAACAGAAAATTACAAAATTTTCTAAATAGCTCTAAACCATCAAAATTTTTTAGGGGAGGATTTTATTATGGATCCACGAGTTGAAAAACGTTTAGGTTTAAAATCATTATCAGATAAAATTGTATCTGCTGCAGAAGCTGCCGCTTTAATCGAAGACGGCTCAGTAGTAGGGATGTCAGGATTTACACGCGCAGGGGACGCAAAGGTAGTTCCAATGGCATTAGTTGAACGTGCAAAAAATGAACAATTTAAAATTGATGTATATACAGGCGCTTCTTTAGGTCCTGAAGTAGATAACTATTTAGCAGCTGCTGGTGTTATCAACAAACGTGGTCCTTTCCAAGGCGATTCAGTAATGCGTGGAATGATCAACAAAGGCGAAATCAAATACGTAGATGCACACCTTTCTCACAATGCTGAGTTAGTACGTCAAGGCGTTATTGGACCAATCAAACATGCAATTATCGAAGCTGTAGCAATTACTGAAGACGGTTCTATTATCCCAACAACTTCTGTTGGTAACTCACCGATCTTTGCTGAATATGCTGAAAATATTATTATCGAGTTAAACATTGCTCACCCAGAGTCAATGATTGGTATTCACGACATTTATGTTCCAGCCGAACAAGGTAAACGTGAGCCATTACCAATTACTAACGCTGAACAACGTATCGGTACTGCTGGTATTAAAGTTGACCCAGCTAAAATTCAAGCAATCGTTATTTCTGAAGAGCCAGATGCGCCTTCATTAATCGTTCCTCCAGATGAAGAAACACAAAACATGGCAAACATTTTATTAGACTTCTTCCGCTCAGAAATTAAAGCGGGTCGTTTAACAAACGAATTAATGCCATTACAATCTGGTGTAGGTTCAGTAGCAAACGCTGTATTAGACGGCTTCGCTGATTCAGAATTCGAAAACTTAGTAGTATCTTCTGAAGTATTACAAGATGCAGTATTTAACTTAATTGATGCAGGTAAAGTACGTTTTGCTGCTGCAACTTCTATTACTTTAACAGAGGAACTACAAAAGAAAGTATACGGCAACTTAGAAAAGTATGCTGACAAAATTTTATTACGTCCACAAGAAATTTCTAACCACCCTGAGCTTATCCGTCGTTTGGGCTTAATCTCAATCAACACTGCTCTTGAATTAGATATTTACGGTAACGTAAACTCTACACACGTTTCAGGTACTAAAATGATGAACGGTATCGGCGGTTCTGGTGACTTCGCTCGTAACGCTCGTTTAGGTATCTTCGTAACGAAATCATACGCTAAAGGTGGCGCGATCTCTTCAATCGTACCAATGGTTTCACACGTAGACCACACTGAGCACGATGTAGATGTAATCGTAACAGAACAAGGTATTGCTGACTTACGTGGTCTTGCTCCAAAAGAGCGTGTTGAGTTAATTATTAAAAACTGTGCACACCCAGACTTCAAAGATCAGTTATGGGATTACTACAACCGTGCTGTTGAAGCAACAGGAAACGCGCAAACTCCTCACATCTTAGAGGAAGCTCTTTCTTGGCACGTAAACCTTGCGAAAAACAAAACAATGAAAAAAGAAATTACTAAAGCTTAATTTTTCTTTTTGATAACGAATGGGCTTGTCTAGAATTTTCTAGACAAGCCCTTTTTTTATTGTTGCTTATTATATTCAGCAATAGTACGCTGTGCGCCACCCTCAGATAAAAATTCATTTTCATTAATTGTTAATGTATTTGGACTTGCTGCAGCCTCAGCCACATCCCCAGCCACTTCTCCAACAGGCAACGTTTCTTCATTTGATCGATTTGTATTTGCTTGATAACTTTGTTTATGATCCGCCATCACTTGTGAAGCTTTTGTTTTTGCTTCGTTAAGAAAATCCATTGCTTTATCACGGTTTTCTTTTTTACTTAAAAATGAAGCTGCACCTGCTAATAATCCTGCTATTACTACACCTTTACCTTTTAATTTTGCCATTTAAATTACCTCCTAATATAAATGTCTTATGTGCATATATACCCCAAATTATTCTCCTTTAAAACATTTCATATAAAATGATTAGATTCTATATTAATTGGATAAATTAAAAATAGAATTATAAAATTCCAAATTTATCCTAAAGGAGTGCTTATTATGTTTCAAAATAAAGAAACTCGCTATGAATGGTCAGAGATTTTTGCACTTTTCGGTGTTGCCTCTGTCATCACTGCTATTATTTCCTTCTTTGTAGCTTTTTAACCTAAAATTAAAGCTGTGCGAAAAATTTCGCACAGCTTATTTTTTACGATTTAATTTGTTGCCTTTAGGCTTTCACATCGTCATATGCATCACTTTTGTCAAATGAAGCAACTACATAAGAACAAATTGCTTTCATTTTTAAATTATTTTCACGTGCATAGGCTGCCGCTGCATCAAGTAACTTCTTCGCCACCCCTTGGCCTCTTAATACATCCGACACATACGTATGATTCATATTCATGACACCATCACGTTCCACCCAAGTAATTTCTGCAACACGATTACCGTTTAATTCATACTCAAATGCACCCACATTATTTCCTTTGTTACGATACGTAAATTCCATATTACTCCCTCCTATTCTTGCTACCAATATAGCACAGATTTATTTGGCAAAAAAATAAAAGCTCCTCATAAAGAGGGAGCTTTCATTAATAATTATTCTTTAGAAAACCAAGAAGAAATTGTATCGATTAAATTATTGAAGAAATTTTTAACGCTTTGCCAGAAGCCTTCATCTTCTAAAATCGCACCAAATTTTTCTTCGAACTTCGCACTCAAATCTGATAATTGAGAAGAGAGTTTACTAAAATCAATATTTAAATTACTAATACGATCCATTAAATCTACAAGTAATTGTCGATCTGTATCACTTAAATTAATTTGCAATTTTTCTAACTGATCTTCTACAATTTGTTGTACTTCCTCTTTTGATGCTGGTTTATTTTCTGCAATTGCTTTTTTTATTTGCGTTAATAGCTCCGCCACTTGCTCATCGCTAATTCCTGCTGATTCTGCAAGGGATGTTGCTACTGATAATTCATCATTTGCAACATCGGTACGCTCTATATCTAATGTTTCTCCTGTTTTTACTTCATATGCTTTATAAATTCCTACTAATGCTGAGTGACCTGTTACTGGCTTTGGTGCTGCAATTTCCACAATTGCATCTTCTATGCCTGCTGTTAACATGGCACTCGCATACATTTCAGAAGTTACTTGTGTAATATTTTCTGGTGTTACAATACTTATTGTTAAGCCTTTTCCTACATCTTGACGTGTAATTTTGGCTGATGAGAACATACGTGAACTTGGGTTACTATCTTTAATATATTTTGCTAAATCTTGCCCTGAAATAGTAATTTCGTCAACTTCTGATTCATTGGCTACACGCAATGCCGTTTTCACTTTTTCTTTTTCATCTGCAGATAAGTTACTGCCGTAAACGACTATTGGTACACCAAGCTTTTCATTGATAGGATTTTTTTGCTCAGTAGTTGCTGCAGATGCGCCCATTGGTACAAGTACCGAAAAGATAAGAACTAATGCCGCAACAAGTGAAATCCACTTTTGTTTCATGTTAAAATACCCCCTTCGAAATGTACAACACTCTCTAATACCCAACTATTGTAAGATTCATGTACACTTATATTATAATACGAATAAAAAAAGTAAAAGGTTGCATTTCTATTGTTTCGCCCTTTACTTCTTTCTATATCGTTCATTTTTAATTGTTGATTATGCGATTTCTGTCCAACCGTCTTTTTGAGTGATCTTACGTGCTTTCATTAATGTACCTAAAGCACGTTTAAATGCACCTTTACTCATTTTAAACATTTCTTGGATTTCTTCCGGTGTTGATTTATCACCAAACGGCATCTTGCCACCTACACTTTCTAAGTAAGCAAGGATTTTTTCAGCATCTTCACCTAGACGCTCATGCTTTCGTGGAAGGAACGAACCGTTTAATGAGCCATCTTCCTTTACATCAATAATACGTACTTGTATATCTTGCCCTAAACGAGGCTCAGCCTTCATTTCTGATTGATGTACGAAAATACGGTAAGGTACTTCTACACCAAGTAAAAACGATCCTACTGGTAATAAACGATATGGGCGTGCTGTAATGTTTTTATTAAACATATCTTCAAGGGCACCTTCGTACATATCATTTACTTTTTCTTCTGTAATTAGGCGACCAAATAAATCCCCATTACGATCAGTACGTAATGTCATGTATAAGTGATCTCCAACCTCAGGCCATACATCGTTAATTGCCGGTAAATCTTCTGCTCGAACAAGTACTTCACGAGATGTACCGATATCACAATACGCCCCTTCTTTTGTCACCTTTAATACACGTGCCCAGCCATAGCTTGCCTCAGTAATGTGAGGTAATGCAGTTGTAGCCTGTAAATCCCCACGACGGTCTGCGTATAAAAATACATTTACTGTATCCCCAATTGCTAAGGATTCTGTCACATCCGAAGCATTTAATGGAATTTCTAATTCTCCATTTGTTAAAATATAACGCGATCCTTGCTCTTCTAAAACCGTTAAATGGACAACTTGTCCAGATTTAATTAATTGATTCATATTCGTCTCCTTTTTCTTGTCAATCATTACATACTATGATTTGTTTTCATTTCTTCTAGCTTCCTTGTTAGTTCAGGTTGTTCTTCTAAAAGCTGTACTAAATCAGCTATACGATCAATAGAATTCCAACTTAAATGATGTTCAATGCCTTCAACATCTTCATAAATCCGTTGTTCATCGACCCCTATTAAGCGTAAAAATTGCTCGAGTAACTCATGTCTCTGCACAAGCCGTTTCCCTAATTTTTGCCCTTTCGGTGTCAATGTTAAGCCTCTATATTTTTCATAGACTAAATAACCGTCTTTATCTAATTTCTGCACCATTTTCGTAACTGAGGAAGGTAGAACAGATAAGGCTTCCGCAATATCGGACACACGAGCATATCCTTTATTTTCAATTAATAAATAAATTTGTTCAATGTGATCCTCCATGCTAGGTGTTGGCATAGCTGTTCCCTCTCTTTCCAAACGCTATCTTAAGTTTACTACAATTAATGCAAAAAAGTTAACTGAAAACAGTATAGCTTTCAGAAAAGATTATTTATCCTTCTTTTTAATTTTCTCTATTATTTTTCTTATTATTCAAATAAAAAAGGCTACCCAAATTTTATGATTTTGGATAACCTTTTCGTTAATGCCTTGGATTTCGACTTACAATATGAAGCGCTCTAATAATTTGTTTATTAATTTCTTCAATATTTTCTGGTGTATTTAATTGTTTAAACACGGCGTCACGTGATCTTTCAGATGCTACGTATTTCGTAGGTAATGCATTCAGTGCGATTGCATTAACATCCATTTCACATTGTTCACAATGACAAAACGTCTGGTATTCAACACCATGTAACAAAAAACTAACAAGCCCTCGAACAATTTCTTCTGTCACGTTCACTAGCTTTGTATTCGTCATGTCTAACTTTCGCCTCATTTAACTTCTATATTATCTAATTAATAATAATACGATGTACTGAATAACTCAACATGACGAAAATAACATTTTTTCATGCTTTATAATTTTCTGTTATTATATTGGACAGGTTAAAAATAACTACACTACATATTTCCTATTTTTTATTCTCTAATTTTCAATAGTCTTAACGAATTAAAGATAACTAACAATGTTGCTCCCATATCTGCAAAGATTGCAATCCATAGTGTCAACCATCCTGGTATTACAAGTAAAAGAGCAATCAGCTTTAATCCTAAAGCAAAAATTATATTTTGTTTAATAATCATTAACGTTTTCTTGCTAAGCTTCATTGTATAAGGAAGCTTTGTTAAATCGTCACTCATAAATACAACTTGAGCGGTTTCTAACGCTGCATCAGTTCCTGCGCCCCCCATTGCAATCCCTATATTCGCCGCTGCTAATGCCGGTGCATCATTCACACCGTCACCAACCATTGCAACAGAACCATACTGTTGCTGTAATTCTTTCATTGCTTGAAGTTTATTTTCAGGTAATAGTTCTGCCCGAACATCCTCAATAGCTAACTGCTCAGCAATCTTACAAGCCGTTTGGGCTGAATCCCCTGTTAACATTACCGTATGCTTCCCTTGATTATCGTGTAGTGCTTTAATAACTGCCTGACTTTCTTGTCTTACTTGATCAGCAATCGCAAGTATTCCTAACACTTGCTCATCATTAGCAGCAACTATTACAGATTGCCCCTTTGAAGCTAGCTGTTTAATTTCTTCTATAATGTCTTGTTGAACTGGCACAATTGTTTTTATCCAACTTACGCTACCTACATATACTTTTAGTCCATCAACAGTCGCATAAGCACCTTTCCCAGTAATGGATTGGAAATCTTCTGTATTTTGAATATGAATTTTCACATCAAAAGCTTTTGCTAGGATGGCCCGAGCCAGCGGATGTTGTGATTTTTTTTCAACAGCTGCAACTTCTGCAAGTAACTGTTGTTCGGTTTTTGAGCTAAATGACTTGATAGACATTACTTCGGGTTGCCCCTTTGTTAATGTACCCGTTTTATCAAAAGCGACTGCTTGAATTCGGCTTAACTCTTCTAAGTAGGCACCGCCTTTAATGAGCACACCTTGACGGGCAGCATTCCCTACAGCTGTAACGATTGCTACAGGTGTAGAAATAACTAACGCACAAGGACACCCTACAACTAATACTGCTAATCCTTGATATATCCAGTGAACCCAATCTCCTGTAACGAATCCAGGAATGATTGCTACAAGTAACGCTACTAACATAATTGCTGGCGTATAAAACTTCGCAAAGCGATCAACAAATTTTTGAGAAGGTGCTTTTTCCGCCTGTGCTTCTTCAACTAAATGGATAATTTTTGCGATTGTTGTGTCTTCTACGCGTTTTGTTACTTTTACCTCAAGTGCACCCATTTCGTTGAGTGTCCCCGCAAATACATTTTCGCCAATCGTTCTCATTACTGGAATCGACTCTCCAGTAATGGCTGCTTGATTGACTGTAGACATCCCTTCAACAACAATACCATCCATCGCAATTTTTTGACCCGGCTTCACGATTATAATATCCCCAATTTGAATATCTTCCGTTGCGATTTCCATTTCATGAAAGTGTTCCCCATGCACTCGCTTAATCAAGGCTGTAGGTGGAGTTAAGTCCATTAACTGTGAAATGGATTGGCGTGCTTTATTCATCGAATACGCTTCTAATGCTTCACTAACAGCAAATAAGAAAACTACGATGGCAGCTTCTTGCCATTCACCAATAATCGCGGCACCAATAATCGCAATTGTTATTAATGTTTTCATATCAAATTCAAGTCGTAGCAAGTTTCGTATACCCGTTAGGAAAATGGAATAACCACCTACAATAATTGCACCTGCATAAAGCATTTTCACATAAAAATGATCTTCACCTAAGGAAAAACTACTAACTACCCCTACAATAACGAATAATAACGATAAAAAAGCTAATTGATTTTCTTTTCTTTTATAAAAGGGGATGCTCTTCAATACTTTTCTTTCAGAAGCTAATGACACTTTAATGCCGTCAAAAGCACCTGCCTCTTCAAGCTGATTTACAGTAACTTGCCCTTTAACAGTTAATTTGGCCGCACCAAAATTTAATTGCACATCTTCTACTGTCTCTATTTCACGTATATTTCGCTCAAATTTAGCTGCGCAATTTGCGCAAGAAAGATTTTCAAGCCGGTATTGCTCTGTGTTTTGTGCCATCCTACTCACTCCCTTGAATGTTCATACGCTATCTTCACAATTTGATAAACATGATCATCTGCTAATGAATAATACATTAGCTTCCCTTCACGCGTAGATTTTGCCAAGCCGTGCTCCTTCAAATATCGTAAATGATGGGAAGCAGTCGCGGTACTTGACCCAATAATTGCTGCAACATCACAAACGCATAGCTTTTCTTCAATTGTTAATGCATACGTAATTTTCAAACGGGTCTCATCAGCTAATGCCTTTAAAAATTGGGCAACTTTTGAAAGATCAGGCATTTGACTTTTTACATGCTCCACTGCTTCTTCATTTACCTTTATAACATCACAAGTATCCTTTTCCTTCACTTCAACCCACCTCATTCAAATATTCATTTGAATGTATTATATCTTATGCAGACTAATCATTCAAATGATTGTTTGAATGAACTAAAAAAATAAAACTACTTCAATTTGACACGAAGTAGTTTTATCCAAATTTAATTCGCTTTTAACAGTAATTCATGTTCGGTATCAATTTCACCTTTAATTTTTGTCTTACTATAACTTCCCGATACCCAGTTCGTTACTTGATTTTTATACCACTTAGATTTTACATGTCCACTTTGCCCTGGACCAACAATATGCAATGCGCTAGAAAGGTCATTTAAATCTGCAACAAAACGCCACGAAGCGCCATGGTTTACATTTCCATCTCCTCTTTCTGCTGCCGCTTGCACTGTGACACTCGAGCCACCAACTGGTACTTGTTTTGGATTTAAATAATAAGCTAAAATGTTTGAGGCACTTGATAATGAATGTTTGAATGTTAGCTGATTATAGTTACCCCATAGCCATTTGGCTACGTTTGATCCGTATTGATCCTCCAGTTTTTCAACAGTATCTTCAAAAGCTTTAAACACAAACAGTTCTAATCCGCCTTCTTCTTCAATCCAAATTCCTTGATGCCCTGCATACGCATCTCGTAGCATTTGATCGGTAATTTGTGATTTCCCTGGCATTAATTTATAAATATCTTCTGGCATCGCATCTTCAAACAAAGCCTTTTCCATATTTTCAATTAAAAAATGGTAAACAAGGGGGGCAGCCTGATCTTGATCGTCAAAGTAATTCCATTCTTCTAAAAGGGCTATAGTTTTTTCATATTTCCCTTCTGAATCCCTTAATCTAATTGTTTGTAGAAGACTTGGCAAAAATTCTTGCGCATGCAAATTTTTCTTATCCATTTGAATCATTTTCATATCTTCTACACTTAATTTATTGTCTGCTGTTTCTATCAATTCGGCAATCCGTTCATAACGATATGGTTGTGCCCATAAGTTGGATAGGTGGTATGGATACTCCTCGCCTATAATTTGATTGTTTGCAGTAGCAATATAGCCTTCTTGTGGATTGATGACTATCGGTAATTCATCAAAAGGAATATAGCTGTCCCATCCATAATCCGAAGAGTCTCCTGGGACTGGGAGGGCTCCTGTACCTTGTTTACGAATTGGCACTAACCCATTTGCCTTATAAACAATTGTTCCATCTACAGACGCAAATACAAAGTTTTGAGCAGGTGCTTTGAAATCTTTTAATGCCAAATCAAATTCTTCCCAATTTTTCGCCTTGTTAAAGCCAAGTATCGCTTTTAACTCTTGTGTTGATTGTAACGCTGTCCATTGCATAGCAAACTTCTCTTTCACTATTGTATCTTTCGTCATGATGTCCGAGATAATTGGACCATGCCGTGTTTCTACAACTTCAAACTCAATTGTGTTACCGCCCTTTACCTTAATTGGCTCCTTACGCACGGTAGCATCTTCCCATTGTCCGTCATATTTAAATTGATATGGATCTTCAGGGTTTGGTATTTCAATATATAAATCCTGTACATCTGGGTTGACATTTGTCACACCCCATGCAATTTCCTCGTTATGCCCTAATATAATGCCAGGAATCCCAGCAAAAATAACTCCACTTACATTTTGTTCTGGTGATTGTAAGTGCATTTGATACCACACAGATGGCGTACTCAGTCCGAGATGTGGGTCATCTGCAAGAAGTGGTTTCCCTGACTGTGTTAAATCACCACTTAGTACCCAGTTATTACTACCATTGAACTCAGATGGTAAATAATTTGGCGTAACTAACGTAGCAACATCCGTTTCCAACTTTAAATTGGCTTCAATAATTGACTTTGCATTATCTGGATATTCGATAAATAACTCTGCTGCCTGCTGCTTTGTATAATTTTGTAATGCCCAGGAACGGAATGCTTGCTGGTTCCAGTTACCGCCTAAATCGTAGGCCATGTATTTCCCTATTGATAAGGAATCAATTGGCGTCCAGCGCTCTGGTACGTAACCGAGTAACTTGAATTCATAAGAAAGCTTACTTGTCCCCTTTACTTCATCGATGAATGCGTTCACGCCTTCAGCATACCACTCTAATATTTGCCTTGACTGTGCATCATAGTCTTCCCAAGATAACTCTGCTGCATGGCGTAAACTAAATGTACGGAAATATTTATCTGTCTCAACTGCTGCTTCTCCAATTACTTCTGCTAACATGCCGCCCGCTTGGCGACGTGCTAAATCCATTTGAAACAAACGGTCTTGAGCTTGGACATACCCTTGTGCGCGATACAAATCTGCATCCGATTTTGCATTAATGTGGGGTACACCTGAGTCATCTCGAATGACTTGTACATCATCTTCTAAAATTGATACTACTACCTCACCTTTAATTAAAGGTTTCGAATTTGCAAGATATAAATTAACACCTACTAATGCTATCACTACTAAAATAATAAGTATCCCTATTACCCATGCAGTTGCTTTTAAAATTGTACGCTTTTTTGATTTTGTTTGATGCTTTGTCATTGTTTCGCCCCATTTCTTTACAGATACATGTCAAATCAGATTGGTTTAATATATCTATATGAAATTTTACAGGCGCATAGTATTTTATAATTAAATATTAATAACCAATTCAATCGGACAATGATCACTACCTAATACGTGGGAATGAATGTTGGCCTTTTCTATATGATCTAGCAGGCGGTTGGATACGATAAAGTAATCAATACGCCAACCAATATTACGCTCACGTACTTTACTCATGTACGACCACCACGTAAAATGATCCGGTTCATTAGGATGAGTATAACGGAATGTATCGGTAAAGCCACTTGCGAGAAAATCCGTCATCTTCCTTCGTTCTTCCGCTGTGAAACCAGAGTTACCTTTATTAGATTTCGCATTTTTTAAATCCAGCTCTTCATGAGCGACGTTAAGGTCCCCACAAAAAATAACCGGCTTTTTCTTATCAAGCTCTTTCAAATAAAGAAGCATACGGTCTTCCCATTCTAGTCGCTCAGATAATCGGGAAAGATCACGTTTAGCATTTGGTGTATATACATTCACTAAATAAAAATTTGCATATTCTAAAGTAATAATTCGACCTTCATTTTCCTCTAATTCTTCACCGACACCGTAATGAACTGCTAATGGTTTATGCTTTGTAAAAATAGCGGTACCAGAATAGCCTTTTTTCAGAGCATCATTCCAAAATTGAGTATAGCCGTCTAGTTGAAGGTCAATTTGTCCAGTTTGACATTTCGTTTCCTGAATACAGAAAAAATCGGCATCCATTTCTCGAAAATATTCTAAAAACCCTTTGTTCACACACGCCCGGATGCCATTGACATTCCATGAAATAAACTTCATTTACTTTCTCCTAACTATCTATGTATTTTTTCTTTTTAAAATGGAAATAAGTGCCCCTCGCATAAACGAAGGACACTTAAATTATTTAGTCTTCACCGACAATTTTTACTTCCATTTCTAAATCTACATCAAACTTTTCTTTCACAACTTTTTGTACCATTTGAATCGTCTCGATATAGTCTTTTGCCGTCGCATTGTCTTTATTTACGATAAAACCTGCGTGTTTCTTTGAAACTTCCGCACCACCGACACCTTTCCCCTGCAAATCACTATCTTGAATAAGCTTACCAGCAAAATGACCTGGAGGACGCTTGAAAACACTACCTGCCGAAGGGTATTCAAGTGGTTGTTTTGATTCACGTTGGAATGTTAAGTCTGCAATTTTAGCATCGATTTGCTGTTGATCGCCTTTTGTTAATTCAAAAGTTGCTGATAGAACATAATACCCCTTTTTTGTAATAATACTTTTACGGTACGAGAGTTCTAATTGTTCATTAGATAGCACAAGTTTTTCACCCTCTGGTGTCAATACCGTACAAGATGTTACGATATCTTTAATTTCTCCACCATAAGCTCCTGCATTCATCGCCATGGCACCACCAATCGATCCTGGTATACCACAAGCAAATTCAAATCCTGACAAGCTTTGCTCCGCTACTCGCTTTGACACATCTTTAATTAAAGCACCCGCCTGTGCATAGGCTGTAGTACCTTCGATACGAATCGCATTTAATAATGCAAAGTGTAATACAATACCGCGCACCCCACCATCACGTACAACCATATTTGAACCGTTACCTAGCATTAATAATGGTATTTGATTGTGAGCTGCATATTTTACTACTGCTACAGCTTGCTCCTCTGTTTCAGGTAGTACAAGCACATCTGCCTGCCCCCCAAGTTTTGTCATCGTATATTTTTTTAATGATTCATTTAATTTTACATTATGTGAAGGAATCCACTGTGAAAGATCCTTTTCCCATTTTTGAATTGTCATAAATGTCCGTTCCTTTCTTGTAAAGCTCAGTACCTCTTTAGTATCTGTTTTTACCGTGCTTTTTACAAGTAAAACACAACTGCTACAGCCAGGTTTTGGCCCAAACTTCGATTTCTCTTACGACTTTTTCAAGGGAAAGACCCTTTTCTGTTAAATGATACTCTACACGGATTGGTACTTCAGAATAAACTTTTCTTTCAACAATCCCTTCTTTTTCTAATTCCTTTAGACGTTCCGAAAGTAGTCGGCCACTTATTGGTAATGCTGCCTCTATCGCGTTAAAACGTTGAGGCCCCTCTAGCAACTGATAAATAATCAACGCTGTCCAACGTTTTCCTACTAATTCCATCGCTTTTGATAAACGAGGACATAATGCTGTTTCCTTCAATTTTTTCACCTCTATATTAAAATTCATAAAAATCTATTCTTCGTAAAAATTACTCTCTTCTATTTTACCATCGTAAACAAATTACGAAAAGTAAGTAGCTTACTTACAGGCGTTGTAATAATTATCCATATAATTTATGATGGAAATATAGATTTATTTACTCTTGCAGGAGGGGGTAACATGACAACATACGTAGTAGATATACTACACTCATCCATTAACTTTTCAATTAAGCATATGATGATTACAAAAGTTAATGGTGTATTTAATTCGTTCTCTGCACAAATTGAAGCAGAACAAATTGAAAGCTTCAAAAATTCTGCTATCCGATTCGACCTTGATGTTGCAAGTGTTAATACACATGATAACTCACGAGATCAACATTTAATTTCTGCTGATTTCTTTAATGCGGATCGTTATCCAAAAATTACATTTATTAAAAAAGCGGTCGAAGGTAGCTGTAATTCATTCAAGCTTTTTGGGGATTTAACAATCAAGGGGATTACAAACCCGGTAGTTTTTGATGTTGTTTATACAGGTCATGTAACAAATCCTTGGAATGTAGATACATACGGTTTCTCTTGCACTACTTTCATTAACCGAAAAGACTTTAATTTAACATACAATGCTATCCTCGAAAAAGGTGGGTTTTTAATCGACGAAAATGTCCAAATAAATGTCGAACTACAACTAAATCCAATTTAAATAAAAATGAGTCCCGTACACAATTTGCACGGGACTCATTAACGTTCTAATACTATAAAGTTTTACGATTAAGCTGTTACTGTAGCTAATTTTTGAGCTACATCTTTCACTTGCTCTAAACCAGCAGCGATAATATTTGCAGCTTCAGTTTGGTTCGCATTGTGACCTTCGATTACTACTTCAGCCACTTTTTCCATACCGTATACGCCACCAATTACATTGTTGATATAGTTTACAGCCATTTCTAATGGCGCCATTTGTGGATTTGAGTAAATACCACCACGAGCGTTTAATACTACATATTTTTTATCAGTCATTAAGCTCACTAATTGTCCATTTTCATCGTATTTGAATGAATAACCTGCTCCGTAAGTGTAATCAATGAATGATTGTAATGCAGCTGGAATAGTTTGGTTCCATAATGGGAACGCAAATACTACTACTTCTGCAGCAGTTAATGCTTCACGAGATTTATTGAATGATTCGATTGAAGCTTGCTCAAGATCTGTTAATGCTTCACCATTTTGCATTTTACCGAAAGCATTGAATAACTCTTGACCGAAGTATGCTAAATTTTCTTCAAATACATCAAAAGTTGAAACATTTAATCCTTCCACTTTTGCAACTTCAGCCATGAAAGTTTCGTACATTTTTGTTGATACGCCGTCTGGACGGTTATTTGCTTTTACTACTAATACGTTTGTCATATTATAAAAACTCCTTCGTTAAATGTTTAATTTTATTGTTTGGAAGATGTATCCCAATTTCATATATCTCAAATTCAAAATACTTTTATATAATAAAAGAGTTATCGTAAAAAATCAATACGATAGCTCTCATACTTTAGGCTGAAATTAAATTTCGCAGGAGTCGTCCGTACATACAACTCCACTATCCCCCTGCATTTTTAAAGGTTTACGTAGTCCTGCTTCCTGTGCGGCTTTTTCAATTGCTTGCTCAAAAACTTGTTGTGGTTGCGCTCCTGAAATACCATATTTATTATCAATAACAAAGAAAGGTACACCACGTACCCCTAACTGCTGAGCAATAGAGATATCTTGTTGCACATTTTCCATATATTGATTGTTTTCTAATACTTCTTTTGCACCTTCACTAGATAAGCCCACTTCTTCAGCAAGTGTTTGTAAGACATTTGACTGCCCGATTGCTTGCCCTTCCAAAAAGTAGGCCTTTAAAACGCGCTCTGTAAATTCTTTCTCTTTGCCTTTAGTTTCAGCCCATTTCGCTAAACGATGTGCTTTTACTGTATTAGCAGTTTTCATATCATCAAAATTGTAATCTAATCCGACTTCCTTCGCACGTGACGCAACATTCGCAGTCATACCCTTTGCTTCTTCTAAGGACATATTATATTTTTGCTTCAAACTATCAATCACAGGACCTGTCGCATCTTCTGGAGTTGTTGGATCTAATAAATAGCTTTTGAACTCTACTTCAATTGCCTCTTTGTAACCGGTTTGCTGTAACGCAAGTTCTAATTGTCTTTTCCCAATATAACAAAATGGACATACATAATCTGACCATACTTCAATTTTCAATTCAAACACTCCCCCTTTCTTGTATTGTAGCGAGCATTTATAAAAATGTATACTTGGAGCAATCGAATAGCCAGTATATGTAAATACTTCCCCTTTATAATTCTAACTATTTTGTATAAAATTCGTTTTACAATCCCATTCTGAAAAATAAAAAGGTGATATTTTTGAAGAAATCGCTTTGGCAAAATGACGTTCAGTCTATTTCCGCTCCTACGTTACAACAATCTATGAAAAGTGATATTTGTATTATTGGTGGTGGTTTAAGTGGGGTTTATACAGCCTACTTATTAGCAAAGGAAGGCTATAAAGTTGTATTAGTAGAAGCACTTCATGATTTTGCAGAAGGGACTACCGCCTACTCTACTGGAAAATTGACTGTACAGCATAATTTAATTTACACTAGTTTGTCGACCGAACAAGGAAGAGCGTATTACGAAGCCAATCGAGGGGCAATTGAGCGAGCTCTATCTACCAATCCTCCTAGTGTTTCTCGTGCTACATCCTATTTATATACGGCGTCTGATGATGGAAGAGAGCAATTACTTCAAGAAGCTGAATGCTATAAAAAAATAGGCATTCCATTTATCGCAACAAATGAAATTGAAATCGCAACCCCAGTCAAATTAGCAATCGGAATTGAAAATGAAGTGCAAATTAATCCGGTAGAATTTACTCGCCACTTCGCACAGCTTGCCAAAAAAATGGACGCACAGCTCTTTTTAAATACTCGTATTACAAATATTCAACCTTCTGATAATGTAATCACAACAAGCAGAGGTCATAAGATTCATTATAAAAAGCTCATCTTATGTACGCATTACCCAATAGAATCGATTAAAAACTTATACAGTGTCAAACTTCAGGTCAACCGCTCATACTTATCTGCTACGAAGTGTACACAACTTTTAGATGGGCAATATTTAAGCATCGATCCACAAAGTCGAACAATACGAACAGCACTTATCAATAATCAGCCATACTTCGTTTATGGAGGATTCGCCCATTCAGCTGGTACTGTCGAACAAACAGACCTTTATTATGATTCCATTGAATCGGAGCTACAAAGTCAATTTGAACTTCCCAAACCAGAATTTAACTGGAGCGCACAAGATGTTATGACTGCCGATCAAATACCTTACATTGGGCAGTTAAATTCACGAGATGAAACATTATATATTGCTACTGGCTTTAATAAATGGGGACTTTCTTCTTCATTAGTTGCAGGGGAAATTCTTCTCGATTCAATTAAAAAAATAGCTAGTCCTGCATTAGAATTGTATTCACCTAATCGTTCAAGCTTCGGGCGACAAGTTTATTTCATGCTTCAAACAGGTGGCTTCATTGGTAAAGAATTTATTAAAGGCTATGTTACACGAACATCCGCACCTCGTTGTACACATTTAGGCTGTAAAACGAGATGGAATGAGTCTGACCACACTTGGGATTGCCCATGCCATGGTTCTCGCTATAATGAAAAAGGCGAAGTAATTGAAGGTCCTGCAGTTTATCCATTACAATTTAAAAAATCCGATGCCTCTCCATGAGCATCGGATTTTTAATTATTTTAGACCTTCTGTTAAAACCGGTACAATTTGCTTTTTACGAGATACAACACCCGGTAAGTTAATGCGTCCGTTAATGATTTCCGCTCCGAAACTTCGAGCTGCTTCTTCCGCTACTTGACCAGCTGCAACTGCTGTTGAATCATTATTTAAAATATCTGTTACAACAAAGAAGAATAAATCTAACCCGTTGTCTGCAACATTCTTATTTAATAAGTTTTCAAGTTCTTCTTGGCGACCTAATACGTCTTCGACATCTACTGCATTTACTTGAGCAACTGTAGCTTTATACTCACCGAACTCGAAACCTTTTGCATCTAACGATAATAAATCTTCTAATGATTTATCTGAAAGATCTGCACCTGCTTTTAACATCGCTAAGCCGTACTCAGCTGCGTCAACGCCCGCAATTCCAGCTAACTCTGCACCTGCTTGTACGTCTTGCTCTGTGCAAGTTGGTGATTTGAATAGTAAAGTATCTGAAACAATTGCTGACAGCATTAACCCTGCAATATTTGCGGGTACTTCAACGTTATTTTCTTTGAAGATTTTATTTAAAATTGTCGCCGTACAACCAACTGGCTCTGCACGGAAGTAAAGCGGATCTGCTGTTTGGAAGTTTGCAATACGGTGGTGATCAATTACTTCAGAAATTTGTACTTCATCAATACCATCTGCGGATTGTTGGAATTCATTGTGGTCAACAAGAATTACCCGCGCTGCTTCATCCTTTACATTGGCAATAAGACGTGGTGCTTCAAAACCAAATTTGTCTAAAGCGAATTGCGTTTCATTATTTACATCCCCAAGGCGTACTGCCTCAGCATCTACACCTAATTGTTGTTTTAAGAATGCATATACAATTGCTGAAGTGATTGTATCTGTATCAGGGTTTTTATGTCCAAAAACTAAAGTTTTACTCATACGAGAGCCTCCTATATTAAATGCTTTTCGTTCTTCATTTTAACATACCGATGTCGGAGAGAAAAATAGAAGATTTCTTGTAAAATTCTTTCAAAAAACGTATAAATTTTATTAATTTTATGCTATTTTTGATAGATACGCACTATATTTAACCTTTAATCAACGGAATATCATAAATTAGTTGTCTCACTTACAACAACTAATTGATACACCTTCCACATTTAGGAAAATTAGACGTTTGAAATGATAGAAATGAGGATTATGAAATGAAAAAGATGGAAAAGAAATATATTCCATTAGCCCAATTTTTTGAGCTTTGTACACAGAATACTTTTACCCTAACATACGATGAAATTCAAAATATTATGGGGCATGAGCTTCCAAACGCTGCTTATTTAAATTTAAGTTGGTGGAAAAAAACAAAAGCTCCTTCTACCCATTATTTTGCTTGGACAAATTCTAACTACCAAGTCGTCCATGTAAATTTAGGACACTCTGTAACATTTTCGTGTGCACAGTTAGAAGAGTCAATTGATCAAAAGGCTAAAAATACTTTTATAACAAGACAAATTGAAGCCAATGATGCTCGTGCATTTATTAATTTACAAGAAGAAATTTTTTCACAATCCGAATTTGGATATTATGCGCCAGAGGAACAAGGTTTAACCGTGCAGCATGTTCGTAAAAAGATTGCCGAATGGCGAAAGCAAAAAACAAGCACGATTCTTTTATGTATTTATGATGGTAAGTTCGCAGGCTATTCAAAAATTATAGGGAATGAGGCTTCTCGTACAAAGCATATTGCCTCTGTACGAATTGCAATTCTCGATGCATTTAAACAAAAAGGACTTGCAGAAGCGCTACTAAAAGAAACTGAAAAATGGGCACGTGCAAATAATATTTCAAGACTTGAAGCAAATATTATGGCGCATAATGAAGCAGCCGTGAAATTATTTAACAAAATGAACTATCAAACAGAAGGTACACGCAAAAACGCCGTTCTACTTAACGATGAATTTATCGATGAAATACACTGCAGTAAAATTATTAAATAAATTTAATGTTAAAAAACGTAAAGGCCAAATTGACCTTTACGTTTTTTTACCCTAATGCACTAATGTTTTCTATATTAATTACTTCTCTTTTTTTTTGACGAAATTTTTCATACTGCTGTGGGTTTTGCTGTACCATCGACTCTACTAATACATGTAGTAATGCATAGATCGCAATCGTACGAGTAGCGCCACCTTCTAGCGCTGACTGAACAATTAACACTTCATTGGCTGGTTCTTTCATTGACACTAGTTTCTTATCTCGGATTGCTACAATCTTCACGTTTTTCCGTTTTGCAATCTCAACTGTCGTTACAATGTCTTCATATTCATCATTTAATGAAATCACAAATAACAGGGAGTCTTCATCCATAATTGCAAGCTGTTGTGCAATTTTATCTGCCTCATGCTGAATGAAAAATACTTGGTCTCGTAATGCAGAGAGATTGTTATAAATCCATAATGCCGCTGGAGCAGATTGTCTAAATCCTAAAAAATGAACTCTTTTTGCTTTATGTAATTGTTGAATTACTTCCTCTAAACTTTGTTCATTTAATTCATTAAATGTTTTGGTAATTCCTGTGATGTCTTGTTTGACAATGTCTGCACCAAGGGAATTTTTACCTTTTTTAGAAGGCGCTATTTTTTTGGTTTCCGCTATTTCCCCCTTATTAATCAAATACCCTCTTATTTTCTCTTGTAATTCACTAAATCCCGATAAATCCATTGCATAGCAGAAACGAATTACAGTTGACTCACTTACATCTGCAAGTCTCCCTACTTCAGAAGCAATATGTGTCGCAACTACGTTCGGATTATCAACCACAAATTGAGCTACTTTTCGTTGCCCCTTTGATAAACGAATATACTTTCTTTTTATCTCCTCACAAATACACACTTACCTACTACTCCCCTTCTCATATCAAATTTTTACAATTGAACTATTTCTCTTTTTTTTGCATTAAAAAATGGCCACAAAAAAAGAGCGACAAAATCATTCGCTGTCTTATCCGAGCAGTAAATTCTAATAATTAAAAAATACATTATCATGAATATAAATTGAATTCAATGAGTTTTCAGAAAAAACTTTAGTATACTAAAGAACTTCTACTTTTATGTAGAAAAATGACATGGTTTCGTAATATTTATGAGTAAAAGAAAAAAGTTTACCAAAAAATTTACTATACCCATTATATTAATAAGGATTAATTTAATGCATATTAACATAGTAGAGGTTCCTATAACTTATTAGTTCTAAAGCATTCTTTTACACAATAAAAGTAACCCTTTGCATAAGACAAAGGATTACTTTTTTGATTGTTTATTGTAATTCTGTTTGTTTTGTTTCTTTTCCTAAAAAGATAACAGCAGTTACTCCTATAACAATTGCTACACAGAATACTGTGAATACAACGCTAATATCATAACCTTTTGTTAACATCGTACCAACTAAGAGTGGACCAAAAATCCCTCCAACCCGACCAACAGCAGCAGCCATTCCTGCACCCGTCCCGCGTACAATTGCCGGGTATTGCTCTGGTGTATAGGCGTATAAGGCACCCCAAGCCCCTAAATTAAAGAACGACAAAAGCATCCCTGACACTAATAAAACAGCCATTGTTTCTGCACTACCAAATACGAAGGCACTTGCTGCAGTTCCTAATAAATACGTTACTAATACAAATTTACGTCCAAATTTCTCAATAAACCAAGCTGCTGTGAAATAACCTGGTAATTGTGCAAGGGTCATGATTAAAACATATTTAAAACTTGTAATTAGGTCGAATCCTTTTCCAACCATTACACTTGGTAGCCATAAGAACATTCCATAATATGAAAATACTACCGCAAACCATAAAACCCAAAGCATGAACGTGGAGCGCGCATATTTTTTCGACCAAACTTCCTTTATATTTTGAAAAACTGAACGCTGTTTTGACTCCGCTTTCACTGCAAATTGTGGGGAATCTGGTAATTTCATTCGAATATAGATCGCATAAAATGCGGGAATTGCTGTAATAATTAATGCCACACGCCACCCTTCAATTGGCCAGAAATCCGCCGGTATAACAAAGTACGAAATAATTGCTGCAATTAACCAACCAGCTGCCCAAAAGCTTTCAAGTAAAACAACGACGCGACCGCGTTCTTCTGCTTTTACACTCTCTGATACTAATGTAGATGCGACAGGTAGCTCACCACCAAGTCCCATACCGATGAAGAAGCGCAATATTAAAAACGCAGCTAAAGTGGTTGTTAATGCAGATAATCCACTTGCTACTGAAAATAAAATTAACGTCCACATGAAAATTTGTTTTCGACCAACTTTATCTGCAAGTACGCCAAATAGTAATGCCCCTACTGCCATACCAATCGAGTTTACACTACCGATCCATCCCATTTGACTACTATTTAATCCCCAATCAACGGCTAACGCGGCAATGACAAAAGAAAGAATTCCGACATCCATTGCATCAAACATCCAACCTACACCGGCTACGCCTAATAATTTATTACGTGAAATCGGTTGATTTTCACTTTTACCTTGACCCACTTTACCCCTCCGCCTTCCATCTGTCTTTACACCTGACTTAACGTTAATTATCATACATTTGTTTTTTAACTGTGACAACTACAATTTTATTTATCTAATAGTTTAGACAATTTACCTTTCCCTATTGAAATAGATGGCACATAGGTTTAAAATGTCTTGTATATAAAAACAACTGTTCATCTAGCGAGAACAAAAGGAGCTAAATTGTCTATGTGGAAAGGTCTCATCGAAGAATATAAACAATATTTACCTGTAACAGAAAATACACCTGCATTATCTTTAAATGAAGGGAACACACCGTTAATTCCTTTAGTGAATTTATCAAAGGAGCTTGGCATTGAATTATACGGCAAAATTGAAGGCGCAAACCCAACTGGTTCATTTAAAGACCGTGGGATGGTTTTTGCTGTAGCAAAAGCGATTGAAGATGGCTCAAAAGTCGTTATCTGCGCTTCTACAGGAAACACATCGGCAGCGGCTGCAGCCTATGCGACACGTGCTGGTATTCAATCCATCGTTGTAATTCCAAAAGGCAAAGTTGCTCTTGGAAAGTTAGCACAAGCTTGCATGTATGGCGCTAAAATTATCGAGATCGACGGCAACTTTGATGACGCCTTAAATATTGTTCGTAAAATTGGTGAAACTACGCCTATTGCTCTTGTAAATTCAGTCAACCCTTACCGTATTGAAGGTCAAAAAACTGCGGCATTTGAAATTGTAGATCAACTTGGTCATGCACCTGATTATTTATGCATCCCTGTAGGTAATGCCGGAAATATTACTGCATATTGGAAAGGTTTTAAAGAATATAATGATGTTAAGCAATGTGGTCTACCAAAAATGTATGGCTTTGAAGCAGAAGGTGCTGCTGCTATCGTAAAAGGCGAACCAATTGCGAATCCAGAAACAGTAGCAACAGCAATCCGAATCGGTAACCCAGCAAGTTGGAAATTTGCTGAGGCAGCTCGTGACGAGTCCGGCGGTATTATTGATTCAGTAACAGATGAAGAAATTTTAGCAGCCTACCAATTAATTGCTGGTAAAGAGGGCATTTTCGTAGAGCCTGGATCAGCTGCATCATTAGCTGGTGTAATTAAATCTGTTAAAGCAGGAAAAATTGCTCCAGGTAGCCGAGTTGTAACAGTATTTACAGGTAACGGTCTTAAAGATCCTGACACTGCAATGAACGTATCTACTGTTGATCTTGTCTCATTAAAAAATGATGAAGAAGAAATTCGCAACTATATCGAAGGCGTTTTCAATCTATGAGCAGTAAATGGCAAATCAAAGTCCCTGGAAGTACGGCAAATTTAGGACCTGGATTTGACTCGATCGGACTTGGACTTTCACTTTATTTAACGTTAGACATATCTTTGCAAAATGAGTGGGAATTTATTCATCTTGGAGAAAATGTCCCAGCAGATACAACGGTAGAAACTCATTTAATTTATAAAATTGCCCAACAAGTTGGCGAAAAATTTAATGTCACATTACGTCCTTGTAAAGTAGAAATGACAAGTGAACTACCGCTAGCTCGTGGTCTTGGAAGCAGTGCAGCTGCAATTGTTGCAGCAATTGAATTAGCGAATATTTTAGGTGATTTAAACTTATCGACACAAGATAAGCTGAATATTTCCTCTCAAATTGAAGGACATCCTGATAACGCGACTGCCTCTGTATTAGGAGGATTAACTGTATCTTCAATGGATGAAGAAGGTATTGTTGATACAATCCATATTGCAGAAGTCGAAGCGGCATTCGTAGTATTTATTCCAAATGTAGAACTGAAAACAGCAGAATCTCGTAGTGTATTACCTGCCCAATTTGAGCGAGGCTATGCTGTTCGAGCAAGTGCTCATGCCAATATGCTTGCAGCATCATTAATTGCTAAAGACTTTGAGCGAATTGGTCGTTATATGGAAGCAGATCTTTTCCATGAGCCTTATCGTTCTCAACTTATTCCTGATTATAAAGAAATTCATGAAGCAGCTAAAAAAGCGGGTGCATTTGGAACTGCCTTAAGTGGAGCTGGTCCAACTTTAATTTCAATTGTACCGAATGACATCGCTGAACAATTTGTAGTTTCAATGAAAAATCAGTTTCCTGCACATCAAATCGTATTAACAAAAGCCGATCCAATTGGCTCCACTGTAACTGTTATTTAATTTATCCTGCCCGACGAAAGTGTTTCCTCATACTTTCATCGGGTGTTTTTTTCCTCATCTTTTTTCTTCTCCACTTTCAACACGCATACTTTAGTCAATTTAAGGGTATATTATATTTTCTACTGTTAGAAAGGGGTAATATTTATGAAACTTGCAGTAATTGGAGCTGCTGGGAAAGCAGGTACACATATTTTAAGAGAGGCCATAATGCGCAACTTAGATGTAACAGCTATAGTGAAAAATAAATCAATTCTACAAATTTCGGACATTCCCGTCATTGAATCGGATTTATTTACTTTGACAAAAGATCAGCTTACGCCATTTGATATTATTATTAATGCCTTTGCTCCTCCAACAGGGGAGGAACACTTACACATATCCGCAGGGCAACATTTCATTTCTTTATTAGAAAACACCTCCAAAAAAATAATTGGTATTGGGAGCCCAGGATGCCTTTATTTAGATAAGGAGCAAACGAAACGATTAATGGATCACAAAGACTACCCAAAAGAACTAATCCCAAATGCAAAAGCACAGCTTCAATGTTTAGAAGACCTCGAAAACTCATCTATTCATTGGACATATATGATTCCGTCTGCAATGTTTGATTCAGATGGTCCTCGTACTGGACATTATCTTAAAGGTGAAGGTCGACTTTTAGTAAATTCTCAATTTAATAGTTATATTAGTTATGCTGACTTTGCAGTTGCATTACTTGATGAAATCGAAAACAATGAACATCATAATCAAAGCTTTACGGTTGCTTCTGAAAATGTAACGACCGCTTCATAATTGAAATTCATAACAAAAGGAGCCTCCCGATGGAAAGCTCCTTTTTAATCATTAAATTAATAACACTAGACTAATTGCCATCACGGCCATACCAGCAACTAAACCATATATTGAAGAGTGCGCCTCATCGTATTTTTTAGCTGCCGGCAACAGTTCATCAATAGAAATAAAGACCATAATACCTGCTACCCCTGCAAAAACAACACCAAACAGGGTATCTGTCATAAATTGCATTAATATTAAATAAGCAATTAGTGCACCTAGAGGTTCTGATAATCCAGAAGCGAATGACCATTTAAAAGCCTTCATACGCTTCCCTGTTGCGTAGAAAATTGGAATAGCTACTGCAATACCTTCAGGGATATTGTGAATTGCTACAGCAATTGCTATAGCGATACCAACGCTTGGATCTTGTATAACAGACATAAAGGTCGCGATACCTTCCGGGAAGTTGTGTATAGCAATAGCTAATGCAGTAAATAATCCCATCTTCATCAAACGATCCGCTTCTATCTCATCGTTGCTTTGCATTTGTGCCTTCTGAACATCCTCTACAGACTTTACTTCATGAGGATTATTGCCCTTTGGAATGAAACGATCAATTAGAGCAATCAACAACATCCCTCCAAAGAAGCCAGCCAATGTTAACCAATATCCTTTTGTTTCACCATGAACATTTGTCAAAGCATCCTTTGCTTTCACAAAAATCTCTATTAATGACACATATATCATGACACCCGCTGAAAAGCCTAATGCAATTGACAAAAACTTTTTATTTGTACGAGTTGTGAAAAAGGCAATTAAACTACCAATCCCTGTAGCAAGCCCTGCAAATAATGTAAGGCCAAGTGCTAATAAAACATTTTCATCCATACAATTCTCCCTTTTTCTTATAACTATTACTCTGATTATAAATCATTTGTTTCCCTTGGACAAATTTTTTTAGTCAAGTAACATCTTATGTCAGAAACCAACTTTTAGCTTAAAAAATGAACTCCTTCCTATTTAGGAGCTCATATTATTAAACGCTCGTTTTCTTGATTCATACCATAAAATACAAATGATAAACCATGTATAGCCTATGCTCCACCCTGCAATTACGTCCGTAGCAAAGTGACGATCACCTGCTATGCGTGACAAGCCTATAAAGCAAACTAACAAAATGGCGGCAATCCAGAGGATTCTAATTTTCTTCTTGTTTGATAGCATTTCAGAAAATAAATACGCTAGCGTCAGCAAGTAAAGTATGCTCATTTGTGAATGTCCGGAGGGGAAACTAAAGGATGTTAATTGATCAATTATTTCTGGTCTTGGTCGTGCAAAATATAGTTTTAATGATTGATTCAGTGAATTCCCTACAGCAAATGTTAAAATGATGAGTAGCATCCCTCGGTAATTTCTTTTTCGAACCCATAAATAGATCGACATCACAATTGCTACAGCTACGATAAATTTGGGCTCCCCAAGATGATGAAAAACAAGGAAAAATGAGTTGCCCCTTAAAAGAGATGCCATCTTATCATCAAATGAAAGAAACGACGGATTGTTAATGTTCAATGCGATACCTATAAAAATAAAAAAGGTAGCTAGAGCTAACGGATATGCCCATTTTTTCATTTACATTTCTCCTCACATATACTCTTTTTCATCTTATTATCACTTATATATGAAAAAGGGAGCTTTTTTAAACATAAAAAAGTTGTTCCTTTAACTAGATGGTTAAGTGAACAACTTTATTATTTATCTACCTTTTCTTACCCTACTATACACGAGCTCATTCTACTACTGTATAATTTCCATGTTCCATTGAAATGACGAACTCTGGTTTTGGTGGCTTTCCACCATGCTCTTTAATTTTAGCTTTATGACCAGCAATATGCTCAGGGCTTTTTTCCCAAGCTTTCCATGCCTCCTCAGAGTCCCAGCGGATGATCATTATAACTTCTTCTTCACCACGGCGGACATTTTTTACTAGTAGCTCACGACTAATAAATCCTTCACGTTGTTCTAATAAAGATGGTCCTTGATCTGGCTTTTTGCTAAAGCGCTCAATAATTTTTTGTGAATTGCCTTCAGTTACAATCCATTTACGAATTTGTACGAACATATAACCAGCTCCTTTTATTAAAAAAGAGCATGCCTCCCGTGAGACATGCTCCATATTCATTGAATTATTTTAATTCGTTTAGAATCTCATCTAATTTATCCGCTTCAGTTGTTACACCGTTTGAAGAGAAGTACCAGTTAACTCCGTCTAAGTATACGATTTTACCTTCTTTGTAAGCGCGAGTTTTTTTGATGATATCGTTTTCGATGTCAGCTTTGATTGTCTCTACGTCAGAAGCTGTACGGTCGATTACTAATAATACTTCTGGGTCTACAGAAAGGATCGACTCATAAGAGAAGTCTGAACCGTGAGCTGAAGCTTTGATATCAGTTGTTGCTGGTTTGAAGCCAAAGTCATTGTATACATATGCAAAGCGAGAATCTGCACCGTTATCAAATCCAGAGATTTTTTTGTCGTTATACATTGCTACTAAAGCGTTCTCGTAGTTACCTGCTTTTGCTTTTACTTCGTCAACTTTAGCTTGTAAGTTTGCTTTTAACTCTTCCGCTTTTTCTTGTTTACCGAAGATATCAGCCGCTAAATCAACTGTTTCATAAACAGCATCAATGTAATTTTGGTTATCAGAACCGATGAAAACTACATTTGGTGTAATTTCTTTTAATTCTTCATAGAATTGAGTTTGGCGTCCAGAAATAAAGATTGCATCTGGATTTGCAGCTGCTACTTTTTCAAAGTCGATTGCTTTTAATGTACCAACGTCAGCTACTGAGTCAGTTAAATATTTTTCTTTTAAGTGCTCTGGGAAGTTACCTTTACCGCCGTTTGCAGCGATACCTACAATCCCTTCAACACCTAATGCATCTAATGTATCTAAGAAACCATAATCGAATACAACAATATTCTCTGGCATTTTATCGAAAGTTACATCTTCAAATACTTGTTTTTTTCCATCTTCGCCTTCACGCTCAGCAGATAATGAAGAAACTGTCATAGGGAATACTGGCGCTTCTGCTACTTCTGATCCTGTTGTTTGCTCTGTTTCAGCAGGTTCATTTGTGTCACCTGCAGTTGATGTTTCTTCATCTGAACCACACGCCGCTAACATTAATGTTAAAGCTGCAGCAGTTAAAAATTTCCACTTTTTCATTATTTCTTTCTCCTCCTAATTTGCATCACTCTAAACGAGAGTGATAATCGTTTTCATTAAGCTAACGTTATTCTAATCTAACTGTTTAATGTTGTCAATTAATTTCACGAAATTAATTTTCATTCTCATTTAAATTAAGGAAAGAAATGTATATGTAATAACTAGTTATACATTTCCTAACCATTATGTGTGAGAGTTAAAATACACACAAATTCGACAACCATCCTGCTCTTGAACTGGTATATGCATATCGTATACATCACGTAAAGCTTCTGAATTAATAATTTCATTCGTTGGGCCATCTTTTACTAGACGGCCATCTTTTAAAGCAACAATTCGATCTGAGTATACTGAAGCAAAGTTAATATCATGTAGCACAATTACAACCGTTTTCCCTAACTCATCCACAAGCTTGCGCAAAATTTTCATAATTTGAACCGAGTGTTTCATATCTAAGTTGTTTAATGGCTCATCTAACAAAATATATTCTGTATCCTGTGCGATGACCATAGAAATAAACGCACGCTGCTTTTGACCGCCTGATAGCTCATCTAAAAACTTATCTTGCATGTCCTCTAAGTTCATATATTCTAAAGCTTGATCGACAATTTTTTCATCCTCTGCATTTAAACGACCTTTTGAATACGGATAACGACCAAATGATACAAGTTCACGAACTGTTAAACGTATATTTAAATGATTTGCCTGTTTTAAAATTGCAACACGTTTTGCAAATGCATCGGATTTCATTTTTTTAACGTCCGTTTGATCTAAAAAAACTTCGCCAGTATCTGCATCTAATAGACGACTCACCATCGATAATAACGTAGATTTACCTGCACCATTAGGACCGATGAATGAAGTAATGGCTTTTGGCTGAATTTGTAACGTGACATTTTCAACAACTGGTTTTTTCCCAAAGCTTTTAGAAAGTCCTTTTATTTCAATCATCCTGCTCTCCTACTTTCTTTTAGTAATAAGTAAATAAAGTAAATACCACCCACAAAATTAATCACGACACTAATTGTTGTATTTAAATGGAAGATATGCTGTACAAGGAACTGTCCACCGACTAATGCAATAATACTAATTAAACTCGCACCAATAATTAAAACTGAATGCTTGTACGTAGCTAAATATTGATACGCTAAATTTGATACTATTAACCCTAAAAACGTTACTGGTCCAACAAGTGCAGTTGAAACAGCAATTAAAACAGAAGATAAAATTAATACTTTTAGCACAATTTTATCATAATTCACACCTAAATTAATGGCGTTATCGCGTCCAAGTGACATTACATCTAAATCACGTAATAAACGATAGCCGTAAATAAACGCTAGCCCTAAGATTACGACTGCAATAAGCAATAGTTCCGTTTTTACGTTCATAAAGCTTGCAAATAGACGCCCTTGTAAACTTTCGTACTCGACTGGATCAATTAAAACTTGCATAAAGGTTACTAAACTTCCTAAAAGTGTACCAATAATCATTCCCGCTAATAATAAGAGGAAGATTGGGTATTTATCTGCTCGGAATAGGAATCGATAAAGTAATAAGGCGAATAAAACCATTGCAAAAATGGCTGTTCCGAAGTTTAAATAACGACTCACTACAAAAATCGAGGCTGAACCAGCTGTAAAATAAATAACAGTTTGTACGACCTCATACATTGAGTCTACACCCATCATAGAAGGGGTTAATAAGCGATTGTGTGTAACTGTTTGGAATATGACAGTTGCAAATGCAATGGCTGTACCTGTAATAACCATCGCAAATAGTCGTTCCAATCGTTTTGGAAAGGCATAACTGAAGCCACCTTGAATGTTATAAAAGGCAAATAACGCCATAAAAATCAATGCAATAACTGCTAGTATTATTAGCTTTGTACTATTTTTTCGCATATGCTTTCCCCCTAAATAACATAATTAAGAAGATTGCACTACCTATTACAGCTACCGTTGTATTCACTGGAATTTCAAACGGATGTACAATTACTCGGCTAATAATATCACAAGCTAATAAAAATGCTGAACCCATGAAAATCGTATGAGGAATTGTTTTTCTTAAATTATCTCCTAAATAAAGTGATACAAGATTCGGTACAATTAAACCTAAGAAAGGAATAATCCCTACTGTTAAAACAACTGTTGTTGATATGATTGTAACGATAACTAATCCAATATTTAAAACTGTACGATAACTTAAGCCTAAGTTTTTGGCAAAGTCCTCCCCCATACCTGCTACAGTAAACTTATTCGCATAAATATAAGCAAGTATAATGGCTGGGACCGCTACATATAGCAGCTCATAACGACCCGATACAACTAAAGTAAAGCTACCTAGGAAGAATGAGTCAACATTTTGTAAAACATCTGCTTCATACCCTAAAAAGGTAGAAATAGCTCCAATAATATTACCGTACATAATACCGATAAGTGGAACGAAGATGACATCCTTAAATTTAATTCGCTCTAATAGCTGCATAAAGATAAATGTTCCGATTAAAGCAAAAGTAAAACTAAATATGATTTGTCCCATATAAGACATACTTGTAAAGAAAATCATTGATACAATTACACCAAGTTTTGCTGCATCAAGAGTACCCGCTGTTGTTGGTGATACGAACTTGTTGCGACTTAAGCTTTGCATAATTAAACCAGCAATACCCATCCCTGCCCCTGCAAGTATAATCGCCATTAATCGAGGTAGACGGCTCATTAGAAAAATCTGCGTTTTATCAGAGTCCCAATCAAGTAAATCCGTCGGCTTAATATCAATTGCCCCGATAAATAGTGATATAAAGGATAAGATGATGGTTGCTGTCACTAGCATCCAAAGTCTCATTTCATTCTCCTACTATTATATATATTTTTAATTCTCATTGAAAATGATTATCACTTTTTCCTATTCAATTATAGCGAGCTAGTGGATGAAAATCAAACCGCCATTCAATACCTATAAAAATATTTATCTATCTTTCTAACATTCATGTAATTTCGAGATTATTTTCATTTATCCGAGATTCTATGTACCATCAACATATTGTCGAAAGAAAAAGGTTGTATAAAAAGGAGTACCCCTTTTTATACAACCTTCCCTATGCTGTAACACCTTTTATAACACTTGATACCACTCAAACGGCACGTATTGTTTTTTTATAAATCGTATGTTTTTGCAATACTTGACGATTTATTTCATGTCCGAACCCCACTTCTGATGGAACCGTAATATAACCATCTTGAACTGTCACTTCGGGTGTAATAATATCCTCATACCAATAGCGTGAAGAGGCAGCGGTATCACCAGGCAATGTAAAATTCGATAAACTTGTTAGCGCTACATTATGTGCCCTTCCAATTCCTGCTTCTAGCATACCACCGCACCAAACTGGTATTTGATGCAATGCACAGAAATCATGAATGCGTTTTGCTTCACTAATGCCACCTACTCTTGCAATTTTAATATTTATAACACCACAGCTCCCAAGCTGGATCGCTTTACGTGCATCTTCTAATGAAGTGATACTTTCATCTAAGCAAATTGGCGTTTTGATTTGTTTTTGCAATGTCGCATGATCGATTAAATCATCATGAGCAAGCGGCTGTTCAATCATCAATAAGTTAAATTGATCAAGTTGCCTTAATAAATCAATCTGTTCTAACGTGTAAGCTGAATTTGCATCTGCCATTAATGGAACATGAGGAAACGCTCGACGAATCGTACGTAAAAGGTCGATATCTTTACCTGGCTTAATTTTTACTTTAATCCGTTTATAACCTTGCTCTAAAAAGCTGTGGATTGTTTCAATAAGCTGCTCATCCGAGGGTTGTAGCCCAATACTAATTCCAACCTCAATTTGTTTTTGCACACCTCCAATTGCTTCAGCTAATGACTGCTTTGTCAGCTGTGAGTAAATATCCCAAACTGCCCCTTCTATCGCTGCTTTAGCCATGTTATTACGTCGAATCGGGCGAAATCGTTCATATACCTCATCCGGATGCGTTAGCTCAACTTGAAGAAGCTGTGGAATTAAAAAATCTTCTAACAGATGAAGCGATGTTTTGAACGTTTCCTCCGTATAAGTTGGCTCCTCAAAAGCCACGCCTTCTCCCCATCCTACTATGCCTGTCTCGTCTGTTGCTTCCAATACAATAAAACGTTTATTTTGCATCGTTCCAAGGCTCGTAGTGAACGGAGTTTTCATTTTCATTTCTACTTGATAAATTGTTACCTCTACTAGCTTCATTAAATACAATCGCTCCTATTTTATAGAGCAAATAAAGAACGCTTTACAAGCACGTATTCACAAATATGCTCATTTTGTTTTGATAAATGAATGATTTTATAGTCTTGCTCAAATAATGACTGTAAAATATGGCGTGTTTTGTATCGCCAATCTTCTGCAAGCGCCGGGCTTTCAACCTTGATTTTTTGGAAATTAGCTGGAATAGGTAATATATAGGCATCGTTAATAAATGACTCGTCTTTGTCAAAACGTTTTTCCTCATCTAATAATGGTAAGCCTTGTTTCGTTAAAGACCAATTTACAATCGGCTTTGCTTCGTCGAGAATTTCTTCTACTTTCGCATTCCATCGTAAGTAATCATTATCGACAAGCTGCCATTCTACACAAAGTCTGTCCGTTGGCAAATCACGGTTAAACGGATCTTCCATTTCCCCATAGCAGTTTGGAATGTACGTATCACTATAGCTACGTAGTTTAGAGAAATTTATAAATCCACTGCGGGCCTCTAATGGATCAAATGTCCATCGGCAATTTCGATATCCACGTTCAGTTGCAATGTCTTTTAAATAAATTTTCATGAGTTCGCCAATACCCTGCTCACGATAATGTCGTTTTACACCGAGCATATGGGAATATAAATAAACTTCTTCATTCATATATCCCGGGCAACTATAATTAAAACCAACAAGTTCATCATTCAAATAAGCACCTAAAACAATTCCACCATTGCGAATTGTTGCAATCGTCTGGTGCACAGGAATACTACCTACCGCCCAAATATCATGTTCTAGCTTTCTTGCTTCTTCAATTTGCTCAATTGTAGTCAATTCCTTTACTGTCACTGATTCTAACATAGTTTCCGTCCTCTCCTAAAGGTACTTTTTGTAAGGCTAAGCTCACTACTCTTAAAAATATTTCAGCTCCAATAATAAGTCGTTCTTAAATGAACGACCTAGTTGGATGGTGTAACCGTGACAATAATCTTCATCCAAAATTAAGCATGGATGCCGTTATATCGGGAGTGCTTTTTTGTATATAGTGTAAATCTTCCCCACTTGAAGTATGAATAGCCGGTTTTAAATATGCTTTCCCCCGACGGTTTTATCCCATTATATACCACTTTCATAACTTTAAAGTAGTTATCTTTTATTATTCCTTTTTTCACCCAATAAAAAACCCCCTATTTATAGAAACAACTATAAATCAGGGGTCAAAAACTATTTAATACCGCGCATTGCTTTTGAAATAATCGGTGAAATAAATAAGATGATAATACCTAAAACAATCGATAAACCACCTAATACACCAAAGTACATTGTTTCTGAAACAACTTCGTAAACACGTACTAATTGTGCGTTAATTGCTTGTGCAGCCGCAGCAGCTAAGAACCATAGCGCCATTGTTTGACCAGCAAATGCTGCCGGTGCAAGTTTCGTTGTGGCAGATAATCCAACTGGTGAAAGTAATAATTCGCCTAATACTACTAGGAAGATTGAGAAGACAACCCATAAAGGATTAACTAATGTATCTTCCGGTGTTAAAACGATTGCAGCAATCATAATGAGAAATGATGCACCTGAGAAGAATAATGACATAGCAAACTTCTTCGGTGTTGAAGGACCACGGTCACCTAACTTCGTCCAAAGAATCGCAAATAATGGTGCAATTGCAATTATAAATAATGGATTAAATGATTGGAACCATGCTGCTGGAATATCAAAACCCCAAAGGTTTAAGTTTGTACGTGTATCAATGAATGTCGCTAAAATTGTTGAAGACTGTTCAGCGATTGCCCAGAACATTACCGCACAAAGGAATAATGGTACGTAGGCTAATAAACGAGATTTTTCATCCGCATTTGTTTTTGGACTACGGTACATATAAATAATAAATACTGTAGGTATTAAAATACCTAATGCTGTGATTAATAATGAGAAGTTTTCAATGCTTGCATGCCCTGTCTTATAAGCGATAGCACCTAAAATAACAATAACGATACCACCAATTATAAAGTTACGGGCAGATGTTTTCTTTTCTTTAGCAGTTAATGGATTCGGCGGCATTGAACCCGCTAATCCTAAGCTTTTTTGTGACATTAAATAAACAACGAGACCAATAAACATACCAACTGCCGCTACTGCGAATCCAGCATGGAAGCCCCAGTTTTTTTGGAATAACCCTACTAATAAAGGTGCTAGGAAACCACCCATGTTAATACCCATGTAGAAAATAGAGAACCCTGAATCACGACGTGCATCGTTATCTGAATATAAATCCCCTACTACTGATGATACGTTTGGTTTTAATAACCCTGTCCCAATAATGATGAAGAACATTGATAAGTACAATGCGGTTACCCCTAAAGGTAATGCAAGTAAAATATGGCCGACCATAATTAAAATACCACCGTAGAATACGGCTTTACGAGTACCTGTAATGCGGTCAGCAATCCAACCCCCAATAATACCTGACATGTAGATTAATGATCCGTAAATCGACATAATAATACTTGCCTGTGTACGATCTAATCCTAATCCACCATCTTTAACGGCATAGTACATATAGAAGATAAGAATGGCACGCATACCATAGTAAGAAAATCGTTCCCAAAACTCTGTAAAGAATAATGTAAATAAACCTTTAGGCTGACCAAAGAAGCCGGTTTGAGGAACGGATTTCACGATTTCTTCTTTTGAATACATTTGAAATTTCCTCCAATTAATAAATATTCCGACAATTCAACTCATTGTCAGACGTCTGATAAATGCATTTAAACACTTTAACGCAATAGTTTGTTAAAATCAAGAATTCAATAATATGTTATAATTTTACGTATTTTCTTTATAATCAGATAAAATTAGAGTATCTCTAGCATCTTTACCCAAAGTTATTCGCTTTAGAACATTATTCAACTAAAAAATTTAAAGTAAAAAAGCACAGCTAGTAACGAAATGTTACAAACTGTGCTTTCCTTTATTTTACGACGTATTGTTCGTATTTATTGTAATCGGCTTCTTTTATTTCGACTTTAACAAGTGTCCCTTCTTCTTCATAGGACGTTGCCAAAATAGTAGCATACTCATTTAAATATGAAACAACGCCGCCCTGGTCATAAGGGATAAGCATGTCACATGTTTTGTAGTTTGCAAAAATTTGCTTACGAATTATTTCTACTAGCTCATCTAATCCTTTACCTTCCCTTGCAGAAATCCAAATATTATCGCCACTTACAAGCGGATATTCTACATTCGCTATATCCGATTTATTGTAAACATAAATTGTTGGAATGTCCTCTACGTCAATCGCTTTTAACGTTTCGTTCGTTACATCCATCATAAAACGGTAATCATCGTTGGATACATCCACTACGTGTAGTAGAAGATTTGCCTCACGGGCTTCCTCTAGTGTCGAACGGAATGCCTTAACTAAATGGTGAGGTAGCTTACTAACGAATCCAACCGTATCGGTTAATAGGAATGTTTTGTTATCTTCTAGCTCAATATTTCGAACAGATGTTTCAAGTGTTGCAAACAGCATGTCTTTTTCGAATACTTGCTTCGTATCATCTTGCCCCATTTTCGCAAGCAGTTGATTCATAATCGTTGATTTCCCTGCATTCGTGTAGCCTACAATAGAGACAACAGGTACTTCATTTTTACGTCGCTGCTTACGTTGTGTTTCGCGTTGTTCCTTTACAACTTCTAAATCTTTTTTGATTTTTGCAATTTGGTCTTCAATTTTACGGCGGTCCAGCTCTAACTTTGTTTCACCTGCTCCACGGTTTTTAAAGCCTCCACCGGTACCTCCACCTTGACGTGAAAGCGAAGCGTGTAGCCCAACTAAACGCGGTAGCATATATTGTAATTGAGCTAGTTCTACTTGTAGCTGAGCTTCTCGAGTTTTTGCACGTCGACTAAAAATATCTAAAATGAGCATCGTACGATCGATTACTTTACATTCTAAATCACGCTCTAAATTACGAATTTGAGAAGGTGACAACTCATCATTAAAAATAACAATATTGGCACCTGTTTCATCAAAAAAAGCTTTAATTTCTTCGATTTTTCCTGTACCTACATAATGAGAAGATGTGACACGCTCTAAATTTTGCGTCACAGTACCAACGACTTCTACATTTAGTGCCTCTGCTAAATTTGCTAGTTCTTCCATTGAATAATCAAAATGGTCATCCTTTTGTAAATTTACGCCGACTAATATGCCTTTTTCAATTAAAACTTCAACGTCTTTCATTAAATTCAATACTGTTGCCTCCTTAAAAATAACAAACGTCTCTTTATTTGCTAACATCGTAACATACAAAACAAAAATGTGTACAATCGCGCCTCTAAAGCGCATTATGATAAAATAATAAGAAATATTACTGAAAGAAAAGGCGGTTTTTATGGAATTCGAGCAAATGAAAGAGCAGCTACTTGCACTTTTTACTAATAAAACATTAATTCAAGCAACGATTAGTCAACCACGTCAAAAATCTAATGACTTAAAACGTGTAAAACTAAAGCCCGTCGAAATACGTGGCGAATATATGATTCAATTGGAATACCAATATGAACGCATTTTAAAGCACAGTAACATTCCACTCGCTGAATTAAATAGACAGTTCGACGAATTATTTGAACAGTTCCGCCAAGCGCATGTAGAATTTACAGAGCAAACAGTTCAAATTCAACTGTCGAAAAAAAACAAGGTTCTTTGGAAGACGGATAGAAGTACATCTTCTAAGCAACTTAACCTGTCACATAACCGCAAAAAACAATACTTATTAGATGATTCCCGAACGTATCCTTTTTTAGTACGTCTAGGTGTTCAATCAGATGACGGTAAAATAAAAAAACAAAAATACGATAAATTTAAGCAAATTAACCGATTTGTCGAATTTATCGATGATTCTTTAACTTACTTACCGAAAGATAAGCAAATACGAATTTTAGATTTTGGTTCAGGCAAGTCTTATTTAACATTTGCGTTGTATCATTATTTAAAAATCGAAAAAGGGCTTAATATCCGTGTGACAGGGCTAGACTTAAAGAAGGAAGTTATTGAAGAGTGCAATCGTATCGCACATGACCTACAATATGAGGATTTAGAATTCCTTGTTGGGGATATTAATGATTATAATGAGGAAACTGCTGTGGATATGGTTGTAACTTTACATGCATGTGATGTTGCAACAGACATGGCCTTAGCCCGCGCTGTTAGATGGGGAGCAAAGGTAATCTTAAGTGTGCCATGTTGCCAGCATGAATTAAACCGTCAGCTTCAAGCACCAGCGCTATCCATTATGACTCAGCATGGCCTTATTAAAGAGCGTTTTGCTGCACTAGCGACAGATTCAATTCGTGCAGAGCTACTATCACTTGTTGGCTATGAAACACAATTACTAGAATTTATCGATATGGAAAATACACCGAAAAATATTTTAATTCGTGCGTATTACACAGGTAATATGCCTACGAATGAGCAACGCGCGAAATATGTCGAATTTGTGCAGTTTTTATCCGCAAAACCATTTTTAGAAAATGAGTTACAAGATTATCTTAAATAAAAAACCAACTTTCTAGCTTATGACACTTTATTTCTAACGATCTTTTAGTACACCTTCTATTCTAATCTTTTCGTTATGTTACAGAATTGTAAAGTTTAATACCGTTCAAGTAAATTTTATGTAGATTTTTCAAAGATTTTGTTATGATAAGTGAGGTCATTTTTTTAAATCATTTTGATTATATAATTTCAGGAGGCATTCCATGTTTAGTTCAAAAAAACAAGATCCATTTTTCGCATCGCTTCTAAAGATTGCTGAAAACATGCGTGAAGCAGTACATTACGCAAATGATTTCCGCATCGAAACGGTTGCTGATTTAAAGGAAATTAGCGTTCGTATGAAGCAATATGAAACAGCCGGAGATAAATTAATTCATGAATTAATCGTTATGTTAAATAAGTCATTCATGACACCGATTGAGCGTGAAGATATTCTGGCATTAGCGATTCGTATGGATGATGTTTTAGATGGTGCAGAAGGAACAATCGGACATTTTGAAATGTTTTCATTAACAGATATCGATGAATCAATGCGCGATTTCCTAGTTTACATTGCAAAATCAACGGATGAAATCGTAAAGGCAATGGAGTTATTAAATAAAAAAGATCTTGTTGGAATGCGTCAGCACGCAATTTTAATTAAAGATTATGAGCGTGAGTGCGATGAAGTATTACGATCTTCAATTAAGCAGCTATTCTTAAATGAAAAAGATCCTATTCGCTTAATTAAATTTAAAGACATCTATGAACAGCTTGAAGAAATTGCAGACTACTGCCAAACAGTAGCCAATACAATCGAAACGATTATTATGCGTAACGCATAATTGGGGAGTCTTACTAAATGAACACACTATTAATCATTACTGTATTAGTTGTCGTATTCGCTCTAGCTTTTGACTTCATCAACGGTTTTCACGATACGGCAAATGCTATTGCAACGTCTGTCTCTACACGTGCATTACCACCTCGTGTGGCAGTATTAATGGCTGCGATAATGAACTTCCTTGGTGCAATTACATTTGTAGGTGTAGCCAAAGCGATTGCTTCTGATATCGTTGATCCATTTTCACTTTCAACACCTGAAACACCATTAGTCGGCTCTGTTGTAATTTTAGCTGCTTTGCTATCAGCAATTACATGGAATTTACTTACTTGGTATTTTGGTATTCCATCAAGCTCCTCACATACATTAATTGGTTCCCTTGCAGGCGCTGCTATCGCCGCTGCTGGGTTTGGCGCATTAAATTACAATGGCTTCACTAAAATTATTATTGCCCTTCTTGCTTCACCAATTATTGCAATTTGTGCCGGCTATTTAATGATGACATTAATGAAATTTATCTTTAAAAATATGAATCTGTATAAAACGAATAAAGGCTTCCGTATTATGCAAATTTTCACTGCTGCGATTCAATCATTTACACACGGTACAAATGACGCGCAAAAAGCAATGGGTATTATTACAATGGCATTAATTGCTGCAAGCTGGCAAACTACCGATGATGTTCAAGGGTGGGTACGATTTGCCTGTGCACTTGCAATGGGTCTAGGTACTTCCATTGGTGGTTATAAAATCATCAAAACAGTCGGCGGCAAAATTATGAAAATTCGACCAGTTAACGGTGCTGCAGCTGACCTTTCTTCTGCATCGATCATTTTTGGGGCGACTTTAATCCACCTACCTGTATCGACTACGCATGTTATTTCATCAGCGATTATGGGTGTTGGTGCTGCACAAAACGTAAAAGGCGTAAACTGGGGAATTGCCCGAAAAATCGTTACAACTTGGATTATTACGATGCCAATCTCCGCTGTAATGGCCTCTATTATATACACCATTCTAAATATTTTCTTTTAAATACAAAGAGCTTGTCTAAATTTTTACATTTTAGACAAGCTCTTTTACTTTTTTCCTCACTATCTATTACACTATATATAATGAAATAGAAAGGCGGTATTATATGAAACATTTTGCAGCATACGTAACAAAATTTGCAAAGCCTATTATCGCAATTTGGATTGTCCTATTTGTCCTACTCGCTTATTTTGCGATTCAACTTCCTTCTAAATTACAAGGAGATGGATTTTTTGTTGATGACGAACATGTACGGGTAACAGAGCAGCTTTCTGAAACATTTGATTTACCTGCCAAAACCATTTTCGTTCTTTTCCAAAATCAATCGGATGAACAAATTGAAGCATTATTAACTGAACTAAAAAACATAAATGAAATTTCGAGCATTACTTCTCCAATAGGTGTAGCAAATTTGAATAAAGATGGCTATGCATACGCACTGCTCGATTTTGATAATACGATTACAGATTTTTTCCCTATTATCGATGAAATTCGTAAAGTTATTGGAGAAAACCCTTCTGTTTCGATTACTGGTGAGCCTGTTATTTCAAAGGATATTAATACAGCAAGTCAAAAGGATTTAATGAAAGCTGAAGCAATTGGAATTCCGATTGCACTAGTTGTTTTATTACTTGCTTTTGGAACCGTTGTCGCATCTCTTCTACCTATTTTAGTAGGAGGAGCAACGGTCATTATGGCTCTTGGTATAGTTGCTTTATTAGGTGATACTTTTAACCTCTCCATATTCGTTTTAAATATTGTTCCAATGCTCGGTTTAGCATTAAGCATTGATTTTGCTTTACTTTTTATTAACCGTTATCGAGAAGAACGCAACATGGATTCAGTCGAGTCTTCAGTGCAAACTGCGATTCAAACTGCAGGACGTTCCATCATTTTTTCTGCACTCTGTGTAATGATTGGACTTGGGGCGATGGTCATTATTAACGTTGAAATCTTTCAAAACATTGCACTCGGAGGAACGATTGTTGTATTTTTAGCAGTAATTACAGCACTAACATTGCTCCCTGCTTTAATTGTTCTACTTGGAGATCGCATAAATAAGGGTCGGCTATTCCGTATTAAACCGACTGCATCACGTTGGCAACGATTTGCTGCTTTAGTTATGAAGCGTCCTGTTATGATTATTGTAATCGCACTTATTTTATTAATTATTGCGATGGTACCAATAAAGGATATTAAGCTCACGATCCCTTCAACGGAATCACTACCTGCATCTTATGAGTCGCGCCAAACCTTTGATACGCTAGATGAGCAATTTGGAATTGCTTCAGAAACACCCGTATTTTTACTAGCGGAAAACTATGAGAGCTGGAACTCTACAGAAGGACGGGAAAAAATCTTTGATATTCAGCAAAAACTTTTGGATGATCCTTTAGTTGAACGTGTAACATCGATGTTCACAGCTGCAAATATCGATTCTGTTGAAATGTGGGAAATGACTAACAATCAACCACAAGCACCTGGAGTTTTGGATGCAGTTGCTGACAATTTTATTCAAGACGATAAAATGTATTTAATCGCCTATTTAAATGCGGATAGTGCTTCTTCAGAGGCACAGGCCTTTGTACGTGAATGGCAACAAGCAGATTTAGGTGTCGACTTTGGTTTATCGGGTCGCGCTAAATTTAATCAGGAGATTTTTGATGAAATTGCGGATAAAATTGGGATTGCTTTAATAATTATTTTAACCTCTACCTTTATTATTTTAATGATTGCGTTTCGTTCTATTTTAATTCCACTAAAAGCAATTATTATGAATATTATTGGGCTTGGTTCGACATTTGGAATACTCGTATACATTTTCCAATACGGACATTTTGGTATCGCCGAAGGAACAATTGTCTTAATTATTCCGGTTATCGTCTTCTGTTTAGTATTTGGCTTAAGTATGGACTATGAAGTATTTTTAATTTCTCGTATTCAGGAGGAGTATTTAAAAGGTTCAAGTAATACGAGGGCAACAGTAGATGGGCTTGTCTCAACTAGTAAAATTATTACTTCCGCTGCACTCATTATGATTGTAATTACCGGTGCCTTTGCTTTTACTGATGTTATGCCAGTAAAGCAAATCGGGATCGGCATTGCGATTGCCGTTGCGATAGACGCAACAATTATAAGGCTTATGCTCGTCCCAAGCTTTATGAAGTTATTTGGTGATTGGAACTGGTGGCTACCATTTAAGAAAACAAATCGATAAATAACTAAATTACACAAAAGTACGCATGAACGAAAGAATCCCGCTTACCAAAAATCAATAAGCGGGATTACTTTTTCGTTTATGAAGCTTTTATTTGGCAGCCGAATCGGATATAGCCTATTATTATCGACTACATTAAGTTAACTCAGACGAAGTAGCTCATCTGCTTGATAGAATGCCGACTTTGAATAGCTCGGCTGTTCGGTTTCATCTTGCTCAATTTGCTTACGTTCCTTTGGTTCCCATAACACATAAAAAGATTGAATTACAATAACGATAAGGATGGATGCAACAACAATTGTACCCATTATAATCTTTACCATTTTGTTGCCAGACATTTCTTTCCCTTGGTGCTCTTGTGCCATACTTCATACCCTCACTCATTTATTTTGAAAGTCGGAAACCTTCCTCACGTAAATAAGCAACGGCGTCTTCACGTGTACCAAAAGATTCCTCTAAATTCCCTTGGTGATAAATATTCCATGCACGATTATTAAATTCCAGCTCTAGCTGTGTACCTTCTCGAGAAGTCCACTTTTCAATAATCGGTGAGTCATCAATTTCTTCTGATAAATAATCAATTGCATCTGCTATAATTGCTCGTAACGTTACTTCATCGTAATCACGAATATTTACTAACCCTTTGTCGTTTGCTTCATTTTCGTATTTCAATAAATCTCCAACGAATACAAAACCATTACCATTAGGATGTAGCTTTTCGACAACGATTGTTTTTTCGTATAGGCTTTCTTCAAAATGATAATTTACACGTTTAAGTGAAATTTCCTTTTTCGACAATTGTGGAAAAGATTCAATAATTGATTGTTTTTGTTCAAATGTTAGCATTGTCTGCTCCTTTAATCGTTCTTTCTCAATAGCTCTAAGTATACTATTTTCCTGGGAAATAAAAAAGGCAGAGCATAGGCTTGTCACATATGCTCCACATTTTATACTGTTTTAGTGGCTGCCTCTTTAATTTTCTTACGTTCATGATAAATATTTTGCACAATTACCTTTATTACGGCATACGTAGGAATCGCCACAATAATACCGATAAATCCTGCAATATTACCTGCTGCTAGTACAAGTGAGATAACTGTTAGTGGGTGAATATCTAGCGATTTACCCATAATATTTGGTGTGATTAAATTACTTTCTACTTGTTGAGCTATGAGGGTAATGAGACATACCCAGATGACTAAAACCGGCTTTTGAATTAATGCGACAATGACCGCCGGAACGAGAGATACCCACGGTCCGATAAATGGAATCATATTCATAAAGAAGGCGAACATTGAAAGTAATAATGAATATTCTAAGCCGATAATTAAATAACCGATTAACATCATCACCGCAAGTAAAAAGCTAATTAATACTTGTCCTTGTACATAGCTTCGTAACACGCGATCAATATCCTCTAATGTCTCTTTAATCCATGTACGACGGTCACCGGTAAAAATATCGTAAATTTGCGGGGCGAATCTTTCATGGTCTTTCAACATAAAAATGAAGAAAAACGGCACTAAAATTAATGTAAATGTTGCAGAAACAGCCCCACTCACAACGTTCATTAACCACTTACTACTGAAAACCGCGATATCTTGAATAGAATTTATAATAGAGTTTATAAAATCTTCAATTTGCGGTGGTAAATTCTTACGATTATCCATAACAAATTGAATTGTTTCTTCAATTTGATTTGCAAGTGTTGGTGCATTTGTTACAAGACGATTAATTTGGTTGGCAATAGGTGTACCAACCAATAGTAAAAATGTCGTTAACCCTGCTGCTAGTAATAACACAATCGTCGTTAAGCTTCCCCATCTCGGCATACCACGCTTTTCTAACACACGTTGCAAAGGTTCCGTAATATAATACAAAACCCCACCAAGTAAAAGCGGGATTAAAATCGTATTGAAAATGATGATGATTGGATTAAAAATCGATTTAATTTCAATAAAATATTTAATGATTAATAAAGAAATTAAAACTCCTATTCCAACCTGAAACCAAAGTTTCTTTGTCATCGCTTCACTCCCTTTCGATATACTTCTTTATTATTTATTCTGTATACAACTATGTACGTTTTATAATGCCCTAAAGTGTCACCAAATGCAAAAGAGTTTGTGATTAAAGTCTGTTATGAGCAAACTTTGGTTAGATTTTGAATAACTGAAGGGGCTGCATGATAGATTCTCTCATACAGCCCCAACAAATTATAATGACTTATCGTCTACCGAATTTAAATATGCTTCAATCGTACCAATTACGGACTCTACACATCCGTCTTCAAACGGCGAAACTAAGCCGGCTTCTTCTACTAACTTTGTAAATGAGTATGATCCACCAAGCTTACATAAATGCACATAATCTTTCCACGCAGACTCAAAATCTTCTCGTGAACGCTTCCAGAACTGGAACGCACAAATTTGGGCTAACGTATAGTCAATATAATAGAATGGACTTGCATAAATATGTCCTTGACGTTGCCAAATCGCACCCGATTCTAAATAGTTATGGCCGTCATAATCACGGTGTGGTAAATATTTTTTCTCAATTTCCTTCCAAGCCGCATTACGTTCAGCTGGCGTCATTTCTGGGTTTTCATAAACAACATGCTGGAACTCATCTACTGCTACACCATAAGGTAAGAATAATAAAGCGCTGCTTAAGTGATCGAACTTATATTTCTCTGTTTGGTGCTTAAAGAATAGCTCCATCCAAGGCCATGTAAAAAATTCCATACTCATAGAGTGAATTTCACAAGACTCATACGTTGGCCATAAATACTCTGGAATACCAATATTGCGGCTAGAATATACTTGGAAAGCGTGACCTGCCTCATGTGTTAAAACATCGATATCTCCAGATGTTCCATTAAAGTTTGAGAAAATGTACGGAGAGTCATAATCCTCGATAAACGTACAATAACCGCCACTTTCCTTGCCTTTCTTCGCCACTAAGTCCATTAAGTCATGTTCAATCATGTAATTGAAAAACTCCCCTGTTTCTGGTGAAAGCTCTTCATACATTTTTTTACCGTTGTCGACAATCCATTGTGGATCACCTTGAGGTACTGCATTTCCAGTTAAAAATGATAATCCTTCATCATAAAACTTGAATTCTTCTACGCCAATACGCTCTGCTTGACGCTCATATAATTTTGATGCGATTGGTACAATGAATTCACGTACCTGTTCACGGAAATTCGCCACCATTTTTGCATCATAATCCACGCGGTTCATATTCACATACCCAAGCTCTACATAGTTTTTAAAGCCTAGTTTAGTAGCAATTTCGTGACGTAATTTTACTAATTGATCATAAATCGAATCAAATTTTTCGTTGTTTGATGCATAAAAGTTTGCACTTGCTTCACGCGCTGCTTTACGCACTGTACGATCTGTAGATTCACCATAAGGGCCTAATTGTGCAAGTGTTAATGTTTTCCCATCAAATTCAATTTGCGCCGAAGCAACAAGTTTACTGTATTCAGAAGTAAGCTTGTTTTCCTTTTGCATTAACTCGATTACTTCAGGTGAGAAGCCTTTTAATAGATTTTCTGCTAATGCAAATAGCTGCGAGCCCCATTTTTCTTCTAATTGTGGACGGAATGGTGATTTCACTAGCTCTTTATAGTAGTTAAATACTAGTTCATCTGCAATTGGGCTTACTTCATCAAAGTAGTCACGTTCTTTTTGATAATACTCATCATTTGTATCAATTGACGCACGAATATAGACAATATTTGCCATCGTAGAAAATGTATTACGTAGTGCATTCAATTTTTCGATAACAGCACTTTGCTCTTCCACTGTTTTTGCAGCAGTAAATTCTACTAGTAAATCCGCTGATGCCTTTTTCATTTCTTCTAAGTCTGGGCGCTTATATTCAAATTCTTTAAACGTAACCATTATTTCACCTCATTTAAATTTTTCATCCTTAAATTACCTTTTAATTATTCATGATTTACTAGTAAATTGCAATATTATCAGAATATTATTTCAATAGGGGGGGTTACAATACGATAAAATCACATTACCAAATTAACAGTAATGTGATTTCAATTGCTCTACTTAGTTTTTTATAAATTAAACTTTTTCATCTCTATCACAACTTGCTTCGAATTTTCATCGAGTTTTTGAACGACGCCTTTTAAGTCATCCATCGCTTGTGTTTGAATATCAGATGACTGAGCTAATGATTTTGTCTGTGTTGAAATTTCATTGACTAAATGATTCATTTCTTCAGTTGAGGCTAAAATTTCCTCTGCACCTGCGGACATCTGTTCCACAACTGCCGAATCGTCCTGAATTCGATTGTTTACTTCATACACAGATTTTAAAATTTGGTGCAATTGTTGCCCAATTTCATTAACAGAGGCTGTGCCTGCTTTTACATCAGTTGTTGTCGATTTCATTTCGACTAAAGCTTGTTCTGTAATTTGCGTAAAATTTTGTAGATGTTCTGAAATTTCATCTGCTGAATGGCGAGACATTTCTGCTAACTTTCGTACCTCATCCGCTACTACCGCAAACCCTTTTCCAGCTTCACCAGCACGAGCAGCTTCTATTGCCGCATTTAAGGCGAGTAAATTGGTCTGATCCGCAATATTTGTAATAACTCCTACCATTTCCTTAATTGATTGGAAGTTTTCACCCATATCCGCTACAAGTAGCGATGTTTGTTCCACCGAATGTTCGACATTTTGAATTTGTGTTACTACAAATTTTGAGTTATTCGCCCCGTTTTCTACAAGACCCGTCATCTCATTTGAAATTTCCGCAATTTCATTCATTGTATCTGCTAGTCTTTGAATACCAATTGCCATTTCACCCATTGCAGTAGTTACTTCATTGTTACTTTCTGCTTGTAATTCGCCACTTCCGGAAATCGCTGCTATGTTTTGAATCATTTGCTCATTTGATTTATTGACACTCTGCGTTGAGCTTTCCATTTGATAGACAACTTGTTCTAAATCCTCCGTACGTTCCTTTAATACTGAGAATGTTATAGAGAGTTCAGTCAATGAATTTTGGAAATTCTTTGCAAAATCCGTAATTTCATTATTTGCCTTCAAGTTCATTTGTTGAACAATTTCTTTTGATTGAAGGATATCGCCAGATGCCAACTTTTCTACAGAGCTATTTAAAATTTTTAATGGCGATAATGAACGATGAATGAATACATATACACCAATCAGCGCGATAATAATAATTATAATAAACATGATCACCATTATCGGTACAACTTGCTTCGCAACACCATTACTTAATTCTTGAATGTATGAAGCGTCAATATCAACACCTAAATAGGCAACTGTTTCACCTGATGAATTTTTTACAGGAACAATGCCTGTTACGTATTCACCAAAATCGCTACTTAATACTTCTGTAGCATAACTGCCGTTTTCTATTACCTTTTCAATATGCTCATACTTTGTAGAGCCTGACTCATCACCTAATGCACCTGCTCCCTCAATATCATCTGCAGGCATCCCGTCTACTAAAAATTGAACAGCACCTTCTTTTTCTGGTACTGAATATGTATAGGCATACAAAACGCCATTAAATTCACGTAATGAATTTAATTGTTCTCGTAGCTCCCAATAAGTATCATTTTCCTCTGGGTCTTCTATTAATTCTTCATATTTCGCTATATCGATAAACTGAACTATATTTGAGGCAATCTCTATTGTACGTTCTTTTACTGCCGATTCAACCGAACGCATAGAGTTGTTAATCATCATATAAATGTTTAACACTAAAATGCCTATAAAGATAAGGGCAATCATACCGATGATGCGAACACCTAATTTATCCATTTTTTTCATACTCATTCTCCAAATATAATATTTTATTATAATATATTTTGAATTATTAGAACATTTATTTCAAGTTATTTGATTGTTGTTGGCATATAAATATGAAAGATAGTTATAATGATACTCATACCTTCCATAGGGAATTTGCATTAGAACTTAAATTGGTACTTTTTTATCAAAAAAAGATCCAAGAGTTTGCGCTCTTGGATCAATTTATCGATTATTCACCTAAATCTGCATTATGGTAAACGCGTTGAACGTCTTCTAAATCTTCTAATGCATCAATCATTTTTTCGAATTTCACTAAATCATCGCCCGTTAATGCCACATCTGTCATTGGGAGCATAGTTAATTCTGCAACTGTGAACTCTTCGATTCCTGCTGCTTTAAATGCTTCTTGTGTTACGTGGAATTGATCTGGCTCAACGTAAACGATAATTGTGCCTTCTTCATCCATAATGTCACGCATATCTAAATCTGCTTCCATTAAGATTTCAAGAATTTCATCTTCTGTTTTATCTTCAATACCAAATACGGCTGTATTTTGGAACATATGTGCAGCTGAACCACTAACGCCCATGTTCCCACCATTTTTACCGAACGCTGCACGAACTTCTGAAGCTGTACGATTTACGTTGTTTGTTAATGCATCAACTATTACCATCGTTCCGCCAATACCAAAGCCTTCATAGCGTAGTTCATCAAAGCTCTCTTCACCGCCACCCTTTGCTTTATCGATCGCTTTTTCAATGATGTGCTTAGGTACAGAATATGTTTTCGCACGCTCTAAAACTGTTTTAAGTGCACGGTTAGATTCTGGATTTGGCTCTCCAGATTTAGCTGCTACATAAATTTCACGACCAAATTTTGCATAGACACGGCTGTTTGCTGCATCTTTCCCGGCTTTTTTCTCTTTAATGTTATTCCATTTACGACCCATTTTTTCCACTCACTTTCATTCATCTATAAAGGAAACGTTTCTAAAAAAACGAAAAAATATTTTTTAACCTATTTATTATACATAAAGCGCAAAAAAAGATAAATTACTCTGCCAAAAAAAAATAAAAAACCTCTAGTGAATTAAGACCCACTAGAGGAAATTAATTACAAATCACTTGCTTTAAAAGTATTTCCGCCTTCAAGTGTTCCAAACTCAAATCCCCTTTTAAACCAACGCATTCGCTGCTCACTTGTACCATGTGTGAAACTTTCTGGGACAACATAGCCCTGTGCTTCCATTTGTAATGTGTCATCTCCAATTGCATTAGCCGCAGATAATGCCTCTTCAAAATCTCCCGCTTCTAAGTATCCCTTATTTTGAACATGATGCGCCCATACGCCTGCTAAATAGTCAGCCTGCAATTCCAAACGCTTTACTTGCTCATTATACTGAGCTTGCGATACTTTACCGCTTAATGCGTGAACTTCTTGAGATGTACCAATTAAAGTTTGAACATGGTGCCCTACTTCATGGGCGACAACATATGCCATAGCGAAATCACCCGGTGCTTTAAAGCGTGTTTTTAATTCTTTATAGAAACTCAAATCGATGTACAACTTATAATCTGCTGGACAATAAAATGGTCCAACCGCTGCGTTTTGTAAGCCACATCCTGAACTCACACTATTTGTAAATAAAACAAGTGTTGGGTTTTGATAAGTCATCCCATTTTCTGCAAAAACTTTCTGCCAAACATCTTCTGTATCTGCTAATACAACCGATATAAATTCTGCCAGCTCCTCTTCTTCGGCAGTTGGTTCATAATTTTCCGTTGTTTGGCCATTTTGCGTAATACTTTTTGTCACTGTATCTAATACATCACCCGTGTCCCCACCATTTAATAATGTAAAAATAATAGCAATTACGATTCCAATTCCACCTAGTCCCCCGCCTATTTTCCCTGCACTCATACCTCGACGATCTTCTACATTACTACTTTTCCTTCTACCTTTAACTTCCATCAAAGTCCCTCCAGTATAGCTCCCTACTTTTTCCTATTCATACCCCTTTTAGTATCGGAATTAACTTTAAAATATAAGCAACAATCCTTTCTAAAGATACCCACCATTTCTTAGAAAACAAAAAAGAAGAGAAAACTTTATCAATTCAGTAAAACGCAACCAGTTGTTGTCTCGTCTAATGTTAAAGAACCTTTCTAGAAAGGAGGAATGCTTTATGCTACTTTCAGAAGAACTTGCTTTCCAAGAAATTATGAAGTCTTATACAGAACCATTATTAAAAATTGCATACTTATATGTAAAGGATTGGCACGTGGCAGAGGATATCGTACAGGATACGTTTTTATCCTATTACGAAAAATTTGAGCAATTTGAGGAGCGCTCTTCATTAAAAACCTATCTCGTTCGAATTACAATTAATAAATGTAAGGATTATTTAAAAAGCTGGAGGTATCGGAAACTCTTTTTGACTAATCGATTTTCTTTAACTAAAAAAGAACAGGCACACCTCGTACAACAAGAGGAACGATTAGATATTGCTAACGCTGTACTAAATTTACCACTTCATTTAAGAGAGGTCGTAATTCACTACTATTATGAAGAGCTATCTATCTTAGAAATATCTACGATACTTTCCTTATCTGATAATACAGTAAAAACAAGGCTGAGGAGAGCCAGGCAGTTGCTAAAGGAGCAATTGTCAATGGATGAATGGGAGGTGCTTTCAAATGAATGAAGTAAAAAGGCAATTGGAAAAAAAAATGAGCGATACAAAAAAACGGGCGGAATCTGTCATGGCTAAAGTAGAACAACAAAAACGGCTTCAAAAGCCTAAAAACAACGTGAACAAACGGTATTATATAACCTTTGCGTCGTTTATAGCACTATTAGGTGCGCTTTTATTTGTCTTGAATCCTTGGGAGTCCAGTCTTTCTAACACTGTAGCAAACCCACCTCCGAATGAAACAATCACACACCCTCAACTCAATGAGGACGACGGAGACTTGACGAATTCATTACGAAAATATTTTAAAGCGGATGGAGATGTTGCTTACTTTTTGGGTAGTGGGAATGAATATGCTACCTTTACTGAAACAACAACATGGTTGAATGAAGATTTTGTTGAAGTAATGGAGAACAACAGTGGTGCTACTATGCGCAACATATATCATATTTCTGAGGATGCGATAGAACTCGTTTTTGAAGAAATGGTCGATGCAAGTAAAACAGAGCTCACTATTAATCAACTCAAAACATTTGCACCCATTTCCACTCTTTTAAAATGGCCACTACAAAATGGGGAAACATTTGAAGGGAAAACGGTAACTTTCCATTCACAATTTAAAACGCCCTACACAACCTTTGAAAATGTCATACAAATTACAGAGCCTTTAGAAAATGGAGAAAATCAAGATTTCTTTGCTGAAAACTATGGCTTAATCGCACAAATTTATAAAACGGAAGATGGCTATGAAGTAATATCTCTACTCGCTTCTATTAATGCATCCCCTAATCAAGTTTCAAATGAAGTCATTCCTTTTCAAAATGTTACAACGGGGCATGAAGAGCGTCTCCCTCTAAGTAAGTTGAAGTTTTTAGATCCTCTGATTATGTATCGGTCAGATGCAACTTCGTTTTCAATGACTTACGAGCCTTTATTTGACTATGAAGATTCAGAAATTGGGGTATTTAGCTATTTTTGTGACAATTTAAACTGTGAGCTTGCCATCGTACAGCGAAAAAATGAACAAGTTTCAACCATTGCTCAAACTTGGGGCACCCTTGGGCAATATGAATTATCACCAAACGGTCAAAAGGTAATTTTCCCATTCGTAAACCAAGATTCTTACGGGAAAGCATCCATTTCAAGAACAATGTTACAACTTGTCAATTTAAATTCGTTACTTACGGAAGTACCAGCCTCAGGAGATTTTTATTTTAGTGGCTATTTTTATCCGGTACGGGATTTTAGTTGGCAAAACGATCAGACGATTCTACTCGAAGTTGCCGATATAGAAAATTATGAAAACGAATCAATTTTTCATTGGCAAAACAGCAAGACACAACAAACAAAAGAACTTACTGTGCACCACCCATAAAGTGTTGCTAATTTTACTAAAAAAGCGGTATGGAATAGTAATTTCATACCGCACACATATCTTATTAAAATCCTTCACTCACTATACGTGCTAGTAATGCCTCGCAGCCTTCTACACACAACTCATAAGTTTCTTTAAAATCTCCTGTATACCATGGATCTGGTACGTCTTTTTTATGGGATGTTAAATCTAAAAAACGGTAAATTTTTGGATGATCTAATGCCCTTAACATTTCCTTTGTATTTGATACATTATTCGCATCCATACAAGCAATATAATCAAATTCCTCTAAATCAGAACTACGTAACTGGCGCGCCTTCATTCCACTCGTCGTAATATTGAATTCTTGTAATTTTGCCATTGTACCTCTATGTGGTGGCTCTCCTATATGATAATTACTCGTTCCCGCCGAATCTACCTCAATTCGATCACTCAAGCCTCGCTTTTCTACTAAGTCACGCATCACCGCTTCGGCCATTGGTGAACGACAAATATTCCCTAAACATACAAATAGCACTCGCTTCATCTATACTCCTCCTCTAGAAAAGAAACTGTACCCAACGTGGAAAAAACGTTAAGTACAGCTTTTATTGTCGGTATCTCAATATGAACGATTAATAAGAAATCTTCGCTAGCGAACTTCAGGATGCATTTCCTTTAGTTGATTCGTTAATCGCGTTAGCTCCGCCTCTAAAAATTGGATAGACTCATCGCGCCCTTCTTTTCCACCTTCTACTGTGAAGGGCTTACCATAAACTAAATACCCCTTTTGACGTTTAAATACCCCTTTAGCATTTTTAGGACCAATATAAGCAGCGGGCACAATTTGTGCCTTTGATAATTGCGCAATCGTCACAGCCCCTGCCTTTAGCTCGCTATTTTCTGAGCTACGTGTACCGCTTGGGAAAATCCCAACAATTTTGCCATCTTTAATAAGCTGACGTGGAATTTTAATTACACTTGGACCTGGATTATCACGATCTACTGGAAAGGCATTTAAATTTTTAATGAGCCAACCTAATCCCTTCATTTCAAACAATTGCTTTTTTGCCATAAAATGAATTTCACGCGGGTAAATGGATACACCCAAATTTAAAATATCAATATAGCCATTATGTGTACATGCTATAACAAATCCGCCTTCTTTCGGCACATTTTCAAGTCCATAAACTTTAGCCTTTGCACCATTAACCTTTAAAATTGTATTTACAACACTTGCAATAAATTTATACACGTTTTATCCTACCTTATTCTTAATCTTATTGTATTGTAATCGAAACTAGTAAGTTCATTCAACGCCCACTATTTTGCACTGGATTCTACAATTGCTTCAACTAATGATGGAAGCCAATCATTTAACTCACTAAACGTAAAACCTGCTTTTTGTGCTTTTTCGGTCGTCATATACCAAGAAGCGGGCACAGCATACGGTGAACGAATTTCATCTGTTCCCAGTAATGCAATTTTTGCACGTTTTTCTGTTTTTTCTTCAATGAGGGCAATTAAGTCTTTCAGAGAAATAACCCCATTTGCTGTTGCATTAATTGGTCCTTCAACTGCATTCATTCCAGCCCACTCTAAAAAGCGGGCAGCTTCTGTTGCTTGGATAAAAGACATTTCAGCATCCATATTGACAAATCCAATTGGCTCATCCTGTAAAATACGCTCAACGTGGAAATGTAGGCGACGTGTATAATCATCGTCCCCCATTACAATTGGGAAACGTACCGCTACAACTGGGAACTCGGCATATTTATAAAAGACTGCCTCTGCTAAACGTTTGCCTTCCCCATAAGTGAAATCTGTTGTATTTCCCATCACAATCTCATATGAATACGGATCAAAATCAGCCTCATCATGTGCCTTTCCAGTTGCTTCATATGTAGATAAAGTAGAAGTAAAAACAAGCTTTCCAATCGAACCATTAAAAATTTCACAAAACTGCTTTGCTTCATTCGGTGAATAGCAAATATTATCATATACAACATCAAATTTTCTTCCTGCTACTGCAGCTTTAAATGCTTCTACATTTGTTCGGTCAACTTGAATATGCTCTACTTGAGTGCCAAATGAGTTTTGAGATTGCCCTCGTGTCACAATCGTTACACGGTGATTTGCTTCAAGTAATCTCTCTACTAACTTCCTCCCAAAGAAACGTGTGCCACCTAATACTAATATGTCTTTCATCCGTTACCTCTCCATTCCAATTAATAAATCTAAATCAATCGTAATTTCCTGTAGGTGAATGTTTTCTTTATTATCAATATGCCAGCCCATTGGTGTCATTTCAAGTAGCTTTTGCACAAGTTCTGAAGGTAATGGCATTGTATACGTTATACGCTTTACTTTTACGATATCAAAGCTTTCTATAAAGCGTTCAACAGTTTGTGTGTTCGTATAGCTTTCCTTCTCTGAATCCGCAAATGCTTGCACCCGTAATTCCTTTAAATAGTTTTCTTGTGGTACAACTTTAATTACCTTTCCACCCGGCTTTAATAGACGTTTAAACTCATCATAATTAGCTGGGGATAAAATATTTAAAATAACATCAAAGGACCCCTCATTAAATGGGCTATTTGCTAAATCTCCTACACACCATAATTCTTCTGTGTAAAACTTTGCTGCTGCTATAATACCTTCCTTTGAGATATCAATCCCGACACCTATTGAACGAGGCAGTTGCTCGCATATACGGTGTAAATGTGACCCTTCTCCTGAACCTGTATCGAGTAGTACCGGTGATTCTACTGTTACTTCATTAACAATTGCATTTTGCAATTCATCATAGATGCCTGCGTTAATGACAGCATGACGTGATTCAAACAGTTCTTTGCCATACATTGAATTTACAGGTCGACTCAACAAATATAAATAGCCTTGCTTTGAGACATCAAAAGAATGTCCATTTGAACAGCTCATTTTCCCTTCTTCACTGATGTCCATTTGCTCACTACATATCGGACACGCAAAAATTTCTATATATTGTTGCAATTGCTTAATACTTAACGCACGTTTTGATAATAGACCCATCACGGATCCTCCTTCTTTCATGTTCGATTGTATCGTAACATATTTCCGAACAATAAAAAAAAGGAAATAGCTATTGCTATTCCCTAAAAATTATTAATTTAATAATTCATTAATTCACTCGTAGTTACAAACTCATATCCTTCATCAATTAAAAACGTAATGACAAGATCTAGAGCTTGTGCTGTTTCCGCGTGAATATCATGCATTAGTATTATTCCATTATCCTTTACTTGCTGCTTTACTTTTTCTAGCGTTATAGCCGGTGTTCTATGTTGCCAATCAAGCGTATCAACATTCCATAAAACAGGTATCATTTCAATTGCAGATCTGACATGGTCATCTATTGCCCCATATGGTGGGCGATATGCTTTTGGGTACGTATGAATCGCATCGAAAATAACCGCGTTTGTTCGATTAATTTCCTCACTTATTTCTTCTTTTGTAAGTCCCTTTAAGTTTTTATGACTCCAAGAATGATTTGCAATTTCATGACCTTGTTCATTAATTCGATGTAATACATCTAAATTTTCTACTACATTTTCCCCAAGCACAAAGAACGTTGCTTTTACTTGGTGTTTTTGGAGTATTTCCAAAATCGCATCTGTAATCGTGCGATGTGGACCATCATCAAAAGTCAGCGCAATTTTCTTTGGCGTTTCTTGTGGATCCGTCATAGGGTCTGGCTCTCGCTCTAGATTTACTTGTGGCTCTGGATTTCCTTGTTGCTCTGGCTCTTTTTCAGCTGGCACCTTTTCTTCAACTGGAATGTCATTTGGAACAAGTAGCTCTTTTACCTCTATGTATGCTTCACAGTCGCGAATCAGTTTAGGTAAACCTCCATTTGCAAAAAACGGTTTATTCCAAGTAGTTGTGTTCGGTGCTGCTTGCTCATTCAAATGATGAATAAATTCAGCAAATGCTTTTTGTTCGGTATAAGTAGGAATCGCTAACACTTTCTCTTTATTTGCCAACGTCACATTAGCCGATACATTCCACTGATTTACGATTAAAAAGAGTACCCCTAAAACAATGCTAATTACTGCTACGATTCTACCCATCTTCCAAACCTCCACAAATCTATACTATTTAATAGACGTATGAAGGATATCAAAAAGTTGATAGTTTTTAAATACAAATCCCGAAAATTTTTAAGATCCAAATACATAAACAACATTTGAAATACCTATTAAAAAAGACCACATGAAAGTTATACGTGACTTTCATGCAGCCTTTATCTACATTTTAATTTTTTATGCCATTGAGTTTTTTAATTTTAATGTTGTATCTTTTACATTCATCATACCTTCAAGTGCTGTATAAACCGACTGAATTTCAGTATCCGATAAACGCTTTCCATCTAAGGTGTTCACCCATTTTTTTAGATCGGAAGCTTTAATTACTTCCGTACCTTCAGAATGTAATTCAATCTGTTGGAACGCACAATCATTTGTAAAAATTACAAGCGTGTCGAATAATTCTTCATTCATATCCGGTAGTTGATCTTGTAGCGCATATTTGAAACGCTTCGCTTCATGGATTGGATTGCCAAATAAGTTCGACTTATTTCTATGTAGTAATTGTGTCCAATGAATGTCTTGCTCACGGCCATTAATCCAACCTGTCATTTCTTTTACATTAATTACATAAATTCCTGATTCATGTAATAGAACCACATCAATTTGATGTAATTCTCCATTTGAAGGCACTTGCAAATTAACTAAAACTTTTTGAGAGCCATTTGTTGTATCAAATGCATTTACTAATTTATTCGTTAATCTTACTTTTTTCTTCGTTAGTAAATCAAAATAAGAATAACCCGTTAATTTGTAAAATGACGTATTATCATGAAGATAAATATTAATCGAAAAATAACCAATAATAGCAATAAATACAATTAGAAAAAATAGTGTCATTATACTCACTCCCTGCGTGAATCGTTAACTACTATTTTATCAAACATCGAAATTCTTTACTATGCACCTATTGACTATATTTGCTATATCATTTGACACTCAAGATTAGATGAACTATCAAAAAAGTACTATGATTAACTATTTATTTAAGGCCATTTCACTTTGTTCTAAAATAGGAAGTAATTGCGCAAGCTTTTCGATTGTATAAGTTGCTTTAATTTCGTGTGTTGCCTCCTTATGTAAAGGATTGAGCCAACATGTATCTATTCCAGCACCAGCACCGCCAATAATATCAGCGCTATAAGAGTCTCCAATTATAATCGCTTTTGCTGGGTCAAAATGTGGAATTCTCTCAAATACATAATCGAAAAATTGCTTCATCGGCTTTTGAAAACCTGTATTTTCAGAAACAAATACTTGTTTAAAATAAGGCCCCAAGCCTGTCACTTCTAATCGTTTATTTTGCGTATCCGAAATACCATTCGATGTAATATATAGCTCATATTTTGGCGCTAGCGTCTGGATGACTTCTAAAGCCCCTTCCACAAACACCTTACTTTCTGCTAAATAGCTACGGTATTCTGCATCGAGGGCAAGACCGTCTACTTTTCTACCGAAATGTTCAAATGTTTTTCCAAAACGAGTTTCCAATAATTGCTCGCGTGTAATTTGTCCCTCTTCTAATGCCTGCCAAAGTCCAGCATTAATTTCTTTATAAACACTATGAATTTCAGGCGTAAGTGGAACCTGATGCGCTTCAAATAGCTTTGGTAAGGCAAGTGTTTCAGCTGCATGGAAATCTAGTAATGTATCATCTAAATCAAAAAATAAAAATTGATATTGCTTCATGACAAATTCTCCATTTCAAATTGTTTCATTCCGTTACCATATCATACCTAATTTAAAATTTTAACTATTTCTACTTCTTCTATTTACTTTATGTTATATTTCCGATAGCATTTCTATATCTCGCGATGACGGGCAGTAACATATAATGCCCATAAAAGCACGATTGGTAAATAATAGTGGTGGGTGTGGTTGGTTTAAAGTGGCACATCCTAGGTAAAGAAGTCGGCGTTCACATAGCGGTGCCTAAAACCCCCCACTCTTTGTAGCTTCACTTTAATACATAGAAGGAAGGTTTACTTTATGGGTTTTGATTTAGATCCCCAGCTTGTCATTATATTAATTTGCTTCGGGTTTTTAGCAGCATTTATCGACTCTGTCGTTGGTGGTGGTGGTCTCATTTCTTTGCCTGCGCTAATGTTTACAGGATTAAGTCCATCAGCAGCTGTAGCTACGAATAAACTGGCAGGGACAATGGGTTCTTTAACGAGCACAATTACATTTTATCGTTCAGGAAAACTCGATGTGAAATCTGTGTTTAAATTTTTCCCATTCGTTTTTATTAGTTCAATGATTGGTGCTTGGATTGTACATTTGCTTGATCCGAGTTTATTGAAGCCTCTCATGCTTATTATGCTGGCGGCTGTTTTAGTTTATACGCTTTTCAAAAAAGACTGGGGAAGCATATCCGCTGTAAAGGAACTTTCTAAGACGAAGTTCATCTTATTTTTAGTTGTTATCGCATTTATAGGTTTTTATGATGGTTTTTTAGGACCAGGGACAGGCTCATTTTTAATTTTTGCTTATTTAATGGTTGGATATGATTTTTTAAAGGCTGCAGGAAATGCAAAGTTTTTAAACTTCGGCAGTAATATTGGTGCACTCCTTATGTTTATGTATTTAGGTCAGATCAATTATGCTTATGGGTTCATTATGGGTGCTGCGCAAATTGTCGGTGCAATTGTTGGTTCTAAATATGCCATTAAACGTGGAAGTGGTTATGTACGCGTCCTATTCATTATCGTTACCGTAACATTACTTGCTAAAAACACATATGATTATTTCTTTTAAAAAAAGAGAACTGCCCTTAAAATTGGCCGTTCTCTTTCCTAATTTATAATAATAAACCATATAACTGGTACGAGAAGTGCTGGGAGCATATTGAGCGTTTTGCTGTCTTTGATTTCTAAAATAGATAACCCGGATGCAAAAATTAATACGCCTCCTACAATTGATACTTCTGTCATAAGAGCTTCTGTTAAAAATGGCTCCAAATTTTGTGCGAGTAAATAAATGCTACCTTGCCAACAAAATAGAACAATCGCAGCAAACATAATACCGATGCCATATGTTGCAGCTAATGCAATAGATGTCACAAAATCAAGCGTTGCATTCGTCAGTAAATATGTATGGTTATTATATAAAGCACTTTCAATTGGACCTAAAATAGATAACGTCCCGATACAAAATAATAAAATTGCCGTTGAAAGCCCCTTGCTTAAATTGGAATGACCAAAACGTCCAACTAATGAATTGAACTTCCCATCTAAATCAAGTAATGCGCCTACGAAGCTTCCGATTGCCAAGCTCACGATAAAGAGCACAGGGTACTTACTATTCGGCATATTTTCAACAATTGCATTTGCACCTAGTGCTAATGCGGCGAATCCCATCGCGTTAAATAGTGCCGTTTGGTATTCTTTTCTAATCCCCTTTTTTACTGCTGCTCCAATTAACGTGCCTAAAATAATAAGAACTGTGTTGACAATTGTTCCAAACATTTATTTTCTCTCCCCAGTGCAAATTGCATACAATTTATAAAGAAAAACTCCGAAACGAGTTCGGAGCTGTTCCATTATTGCATTTCTTGAGTTGGTCCCATTACTGGTGGTACTTTTAAGCCCGTTTGGCGTAATAAGACTGTCATTTGACCAACATGATGTGTTTGATGGTTAATCACAACACGTAATAACTGACCGCGCTTCATCATGCCACCAAATGCTGGCACTTCTTCTTCTAATTGCTCAGATGTTAGACTGGCTACTTCTTTATTAAAAGCTTCAATTACCATTTCGTATTTTTCAATAATTTCAGCCATTGTTCCAGGCTGCTTCATATCAGGACCTGGTGCTGGAATTTGTAATCCTGCAAAATGGCCAAATGCACCTGCAACACTTACTAGATGCCATGAAAGCCATCCTAATGAATTGTGCCCTTCAACAATTGATACTTCCATTTTAGCGTCTGGAATAGCTTGCATGACCTTTAAAGCACCTTTTGAAGAATTTGCCCAATCAAAAATAAAATCCTCTGCAACACGGTACATATATCCATCTCCTTTTATCTCTTTACTACTATCATACCGAACTCTATTTGTACAGGCTATAGGAATGCTTACAAATTTTACTCGTCTAGTGCGTGCTTAAGGATACGCCATGCGGCAACCTTTTCCTCAAATGATTTAATATTTTTCCCTGGAATTGGGCTAGTGGATGGCATTTTTTCAAACTCTCTCCCATTAAGTATTGATAAACCAATATGTTTCTTAAACACATTGAAGCTTTTTCCACCATTAAATAGTACAAGCTGGATTTGTGGATATTGCTGAAAAAGCCATTCAAAATCATTGGGGATTTCATTTTTTATCGTTGCATCTAGGCTGCCTTGTCGCTCACAACTTTGAATAGAATCCCACAGTCCAATTTTTCGGATACGTAATAACTCTATTTTCTGTTCGTACTGCTCTGGAATTGTTACATTTAAGAGCTGTCCTATTATTGGCCAAAAATGATTGCGTGGGTTACCGTAATATTGTTGTTTATCTAACGATTGTTTCCCTGGCATTGACCCGATGATTAATACTTTCGTCTCGTCATCAACAATCGGTGGTAGGACGTTTTGAATTGGCTACATTTCCATTGGCTGTCACCCTCTCTATAGTTTCAGTATACAAAATGGCAGAAAAAAGCGCCGCTCACAACTGTCTATGAACAATTGCAAGTAGCGCTTTGAATTAACTATTGTGTAATTTTCACTTTTTGAATTTGGTAAATTCCCGTTGCATCTACTGAAAAGCCAGAGATGTTATTTGCATAGCCTGTTAAATAAGCTTGGTGGTGAACGAATGCTGCTGGTGCTTGTTTAGTAATAATTTCCTGTGCTTCTTTGTAAATACCCATACGTGTTGCATCATCCGTTTCAACACGACCAGCCTCCAGTAATTTATCTAATTCTGAATTATTAAAGCGAGTACGGTTGTTGTTGCCAATATCTGATGAATGGAATAATGGATACAATGCCCCATCCGCATCACCTGTCGAAGGTGCCCACCCTAATATGAACATATCATGCTCATTTTTAGATGTTTTCTCTAAGTATGCGCCCCACTCTAGCACTTCAATTGAAACTTCAATGTTTAATTGTTTTAATGTTTCTTGTAATATTACCGCAATTTGTTGACGCTGAGGATTGTCATTTGTCCAAATTGCCGTTTTGAAGCCTTCTTTCAATCCTGCTTCTTCTAATAGTTTTTTAGCTTCTTCTATATTTGTATCCTGCTTCGTTATATCCTCTGTGTGTCCCCAAACCATTGGTGATAATGGACCAAATGCTGCGACACCAAATCCATCATAAACCCCTTGAATAATGGCCTCACGATCTAAAGCCTTTGCAATTGCTTGACGCACCTTTACGTTATCATATGGTGCTTTTTCTGTATTAAATCCAACATAGGAAATCGATACAGATGGCTGTTTAATTACTTGAGCAAATCCTTCTACAAGTGGTACCTCAGTTGGTTGAACAGGATCAATTATATGGGCGTATCCTGCTTCTAAGTCTGCAGCACGCGTTTGACTTTCAGGCACAGTTTTAAAAACTGCTAAATCATATGCTACTTGCTCACCCCAGTACTCTGTATTTTTAACTAAGCGAATTTCCTGACCAGATGTCCATTTATCTAACTTTAAGAAACCAGTGCCAATTGGGTTTTCATTGACATACGCACGAGCTTCTCCACCACTTTCCATACGCTTATAGTCTTCTGCAATAACAGCCGGGCTAATTATATTTCCACCTGGGTGTGTTAAAGCAAATAATAACGGACCATATGGTTGTTCCGTTTTAATTTGTACAGTATATTCATCTACTACGACAACTTCCTTAACTGGCTCAAAATTAGATAAACGTGGTGAAGCAATAGCTGGATCAAGTAAACGGTCTAAATTAATTTTTACTGCCTCAGCGTTGAAGTCTGTACCATCATGGAATTTTACGCCTTCACGTAGTTTTAATTGTAATGTTAATTCATCAACATATTCCCATGATTGTGCTAATAATGGTTCAATGTCACCCGTTTCGAAGTTTCTAACAACAAGCGTCTCAAAAATATTACGTTGAACATTGGAAGAGGGGACATCATTTGAACCATGTGGATCTAACTCAACCGCCTCTGATAATACTTCAATGATTAATTCTCCTCCCTGTACGACTGCTTCTGAATTTGTTTTTTTACTTGCACCTTCTGATGATGCATCTTCCCCCTCATTACTACACGCGACTAATAAGAAAATAAGTGAAAATACGAATACGAGCCATAAACGGTTTGCTTTCATCTTTTAACCCTCCTCCACTATAAAACTGAATTTTCAGTTTTTTATATCGTAACGTGTCCTGAATCAGAATGCAATATTTTTCTTATAATAGTAATCTGTTTACTTGGTATTTATTCCTTTTTCTATTGATCTTCCTAAAGTAAAAAAGAATCACCATTAATTTGTGATTCTTTTTAATAGTTATTTTCTTTCAAAGACAATTTTTCCTGCTACAACAGTTTTTAGCACCTTTGCTTGAAGCATTTGCTCTGAAGTTCCTTGTAATAAATCCTGATCAAAAATAGAAAAATCCGCATCAAATCCTGCCTTAATTAAACCGCGTTCATGCTCCTTACAGATAGCCTGTGCACTCCCGACAGTATACATCCTTATTGCTTCAAAGCGAGTTAGCTTTTCCGATTGGATATAGCCATCATGCGTCGCATTGCTTTTTTTGCGCTCTACTGCAGCATAAATATTTTGTAATGGACTTATTGCTTCAATCGGGGCATCTGTTCCCGCCGCGCACATTAGTCCTTCATCCATGAATGTTTTCCATGCATACAAATATCCGCTACGATTCTCACCTAACTTTTCGAGTACCCATGGGAAATCTGATGGTACAAACGCTGGTTGTAAATCTAATATGACTGGTAGCTTTTTAATACGTTCTAATTGAGTTTCCGTCACTAAGCAACAGTGAATTAGTCGATCGCGCTTCCCTTCTGGGACAGGGTATTTTTCTATACAATTTAGCACTTGCTCTACACCTGCATCTCCAATTAAATGGATGGCAACTGCTTCATTATACTTTCTTGCGAGTTGAACCAGTTGTTCCATCTGTTCATTTGAATGTATTAACATTCCATAATTACCCTCTTCATTTGCATAAGGTTCGAGAAGCGCTGCTGTTGAACCACCATATGATCCGTCTGCAAAAATCTTCATTGCCCCCGGTTCTACAAACGGGCCTTCAAAATGTGCTTCCTGCTCCATCATTTCTTTAAACACATGGTGATGACGGAGTAAGTTAACCCGGAAGTTTTGCTTTTCTCCGATGACACGGTTGTATGTCGATAGCGGAAGTGAGTATGCACCAAAATAACTCATTTCCTCGGTATGGCCACCTGTTAACCCATGACTTAGCATGTCTTCCACTGCCAACGTTAATGATTTCTCAAGTAATTGAATGTATTCTTCACTTTCTTTATTTAGGGCAGAAGCCACTAACTCCGTTGCCTGTTCATAAAGTAAGCCATTTAAATCGCCATTTGGATCTCGCCCTATTTTTCCACCTTCTGGATCTATCGTATCATTCGTAACATTTCCTATAGCTAGCGCAGCCGAATTGACTAACACGACATGGTGACAAACACGATTTAATAAAATTGGATTCGTTGATTGTGCGTCCAATTCATTTCTCGTCGGAATACGACTATCGGTGAATTGATTTTCATTCCAACCTTCGCCAATTAGCCACTCACCAGGCTTTAACGTAGCAGCTACTTCTCCCACAACGCGAAGTAATTCATCTGCGCTTTTTACAGTTGTCAAATCTAATCTTTGTAGCTTTGCCCCATGTCCAATCATATGTAAATGACTATCTACAAAGCCTGGATACATCGTTGCTCCTTGTAAATCGATAATTTCTTCTGCAAGCGGCTGAAGCTCTTCAAATGAGCCAACCGCTTGAATTTTCCCGTTATTTACAAGAACCGCGTTTACTGTTTCCATTTCATTTTCCATCGTATAAATTGTACCGTTCGTCCATAATTGTGTCATCGTCTAGTATCCCCTTTGCTACATATCAAATTTCTCACGAGAATATGGTTCTCCGATATCCATATGGTCTAAAATAGATTCATATGAGCCTTTATGAATGAACGTTATTTCTTTAATTTCTGGCATATTTTCAAAATAAGAACGAGCTAATGTTTCAACAAACATGGCAGCACCTGCTGAACCTTGGATCGTATACACATCGTCCCCTAAATTTAATACTAAACTCGTATCATTATTTTCCAATGTATAATCTAGCAATACAACATCATGTTCATTTACTTTTGAATAGATAAACGGTACTAAATCTGACTTGCCGTCATATGTCTCTTCAAAAGGCATTGTATACTCAGCATTGGCATCAGATTTATATAAAATAATAGTCTCTTCTTTTGCATTCCCTTCAGTTGTTGGGGAAGGATTTTCTTCTGTAGTCCCGCAAGCAGCAAGGGTCATCACACTTAATAAAACGAATAGCAGTAATTTTTTCATTCAAATCAGCTCCTTTTATTATGTTAATCTAACGATACCGAATCAGGCGCAAGATTTCAAATTATCAAACAAAAAGTCTTCCCTCTACAAAAAGTAAATGGAAGACTTTAAGATTTATTTAATATAGCTTTGAATTTCTGTGATAATTTCTTCTAGCTCACGGTTAGTTGTTTGAACACGTATAAATTCGCCTTCTAATGCATTAAATTCTTCTAAAAAGCGCTGGCGTAATGCCTCATCATTTAATTGATCATCTAAAAATCCGCGGCCACGAGCATCTAATCGAAGCTGGCGTTCTCCTTCTTCTACATCCAAATAAAAAATATAATCTGGTTGACGGATAGAATACAAATCTGTTTCATATTCATAGCGTACATTTACGCCTTTCGCACGATGGGATACAACTGTGTCAATAAAATGACGGATACAATAAATATTGTTATCATGCTCGGCCATTTTTTGATTAATGACTTCAGTTAAATGAACATTCGATGCTAAATAATATAAATAATGTGCCGTCGGTGATTGATGGAATAACTTTTCATCGATATCATGGCGATTTGATGAAAACGGGTATGGTGGTGATTTTAATAATGAAGAACCTGCGTCTTCACAATGTAATTGGTCAGCAACAGTGCTTGTCCCACTACCATCTAAACCTGTAATAACTACTAATTTCCCCACTTTAGTTCATCTCCTTTTAATCCACAAAAATGTACCATATTTTTAGATATCAGTAAATATTGGCAAAGATCGACCCCGAGCTTCTCAGCAATAATAATTTAACCAGAATATAAAATATTTTCAAAAAACATTGACAACAATAATTCACTCCACTAATATTAAGGAACACTAAATAAATTAAAAATGTAAAGGAGGCTTTGAATATGATGAACGTAATTTTAAAAAAACCCATTCAATCAAAAACAACATCATATTATCCTTGCCTAGATACTTTTTTAATTTATGCACATGCGCGTGATTAAAAATTGAGCTCAGGTATGGATGTACCTGTGCCCTTTTTCGTTATGACACCTTTTCGAAAAATCGGATGGGTGTCTTTTTTTTGGTCGATATGTAGAAATTTCCATATTCGACATTAAAAAACACCGTATTTTAGTGGATAACTAATTAGGAGGGCTTGAATATGTTAAATTTCATGCAACGAAAACTATTAAGAAACGATCGATACGATGATGGGTAGTAAACGCAACACAAAGAGAGAAAGAAGGTTGATTTATGTTTAATGTATTTGTGAAATTAAAATGGTTTTTTAAAGAGTATCGAAAACAATATACGATTGCGATTACGCTGCTCATGATTGCCAGCATTATTGAAGTGTTACCGCCATGGATTCTTGGTGAAGCCATCGATGTAATGACAAACGGTGACATGACAAGTAGTCAACTTTGGAAGTATGTTGGATTCATCCTTATAGCAGCAATTAGCAGCTATGTACTTAACTTCTTCTGGCAATATCAATTATTTGGCGGTTCGATAGCACTCGACCGAATTTTACGAAAAAAATTAATGCACCAATTTTTGAAAATGACACCGACGTTTTATGAAAAAAATCGTACAGGTGACTTAATGGCAAAAGCGACAAATGATTTAAACTCTGTGACATTAACAGCCGGTTTTGGGATTATGACTTTAATTGACTCAACGGTTTTTATGGCACTGATCATTTTAGCGATGGGATTCTTCATCTCATGGAAACTCACATTTTTTGCAATGCTCCCTATCCCGATTATGGCCATTATCATTCAATATTTAGGTAAAATTGTGCATGAACGCTATATGACAGCGCAGAACGCCTTTGGTGAAATGAACGATAGCGTGCTTGAATCGATTGCAGGTACACGCGTAATTCGCGCCTATGTACAGGAGAAAAAAGATGAAGACCGCTTCGAAGGTATGAGTGAAAACATCTTCGCAAAAAACATGCAAGTCGCCTATATTAACGGTTTATTTATGCCGATTACGAAAATCGGAACAGGTATTTGTTATGTGATTGCACTTGGTTACGGGGCTTTCCTTGTTTCAAATAATGAATTAACGGTTGGGCAGCTTGTATCCTTTAATGTGTATTTAGGTTTAGCGATATGGCCAATGTTCGCAATTGGTGAATTAATCAATGTCATGCAACAAGGTAGTGCCTCACTCGACCGTGTTCAGGAAACATTAGAATATGAAGCTGATGTTCAAAATCCTGCTTCTCCAACAAAACATACTATTCCAAATTCAATTGGGTTTTCAGAGTTCACGTTCCAATACCCTCTGTCTCAAATGAAAAACTTACAGCAGATTTCACTTAATCTGCAAAAAGGGCAAACACTTGGGATCGTTGGGAAAACGGGCGCCGGGAAAACAACATTCATTCGTCAATTATTACGAGAATACCCACTTGGCAATGGACAAATTGTAATTAATGATACAGACCTTGCCCAAATGACGAAGGAGCAAATATTAGACTGGATTGGTTATGTACCACAGGATCATACACTGTTTTCAAGAACCATCCGTGAAAATATTTTATTTGGTAAAGAGGACGCAACTACAGCAGATATTGAGGAAGCAATACGCCTTGCCTACTTCGAAAAAGATTTAAAAAATTTACCACTTGGGATTGAAACACTTGTTGGTGAAAAAGGAGTTTCTCTATCAGGTGGGCAAAAGCAACGTGTATCGATTGCACGTGCCCTTATAAAAGATCCAGAAATTTTAATTTTAGATGACTCGCTATCTGCAGTCGATGCAAAAACAGAATCAAAAATTATCGAAAACATACAAACTGAGCGTGCTGGGAAAACAACAATTATCTCTACTCACCGCTTATCTGGTATTCAACATGCCGATGAAATTATCGTATTAGATGACGGCTTCATTGTCGAACGTGGTACCCATGAAGAGCTTCTCCACTTAGGTGGTTGGTACAAAGAGCAATTTGACCGCCAGCAACTAGAGGAGGTGAGCGAATGAGTACATCTAAACGACTGTATTTATACGCTTTAAAATTTAAAAAACCGATATTAATTGGTTTATTTTTATTAACACTTGGTGTTGCGACCGATATCGCAGGACCGTTTATAGCAAAATATATTATCGACCATTACATGACGCCAGGCAATTTACAGGTTGAGCCAATTGCGATACTACTAGCAATCTTCTTCCTGCTTTCAGTTTTAACTGCGGTATTTCGTTATTTAATGAATATATACTTACAGCGCGGGGCCAACCATGTCATTCAGCAACTGCGTAAAGATGTATTCGGACATATCCAAACATTACCCATCGAATACTTCGATAATTTGCCAGCCGGGAAAATTGTAGCCCGTGTCACAAACGATACTGAAGCCATTCGTAACTTATACGTTACTGTTCTTTCTCAATTTGCGAATAGCTTCATCACAATTGGCGGCGTATATATTGCATTGTTTATTTTGAATTGGAAGATGGCTTTATTTGCATTAATATTAATGCCCATCGTTTATTTATGGATGATTTTATACCGTAAGTATGCGTCCCAATACAATCATGTCATTCGTACAAAAATCGCCGACATTAACGCGATGATAAATGAATCCATCAATGGAATGACAATTATTCAAGCATTCCGACGCGAAGATCAGATGAAGCATGAATTTGACGAGCTGAATAATGAGCATTATGACTATAATCGTAAATTGCTTATTTTAGATTCTGCGACGTCACATAACTTAGTTAACATTTTACGATTAGGGATGTTTGGTGTATTTGTATTTTACTTTGGTACACAGTCCATGACATTACCAGAAGCTGTATCAGCAGGTACTTTGTACGCCTTCGTTGATTATATTACGAGACTTTTCAACCCGATTACAAACTTAGTGAACCAGTTCTCACAGCTGGAACGTTCACTTGTTGCAGGATCACGTGTATTTGAGTTACTAGATCAAACAGGTGAAAAAGTAAGTGAAGAGCGTGTTTCACGCTATAAAGGGAATGTTGTATTTGATCATGTTTCTTTTGCTTATAAGAACGACGAATACGTATTAAAAAACATTAACTTTGAAGCAAAACAAGGTGAAACCGTTGCGCTCGTTGGTCATACTGGCTCTGGGAAAAGCTCGATTATGAATTTACTATTCCGCTTCTATGACCCTCAAAAAGGACGTATTATCATTGATGGTCAGGACATTACAAAGCTTTCTCGCCAAGCAATTCGCGAACATATGGGTATTGTTTTACAAGATCCTTACCTATTTACAGGGACAATTGCAACAAATGTCAGCTTAAATGATGCACGTATTTCAAGAGAGGCAGTCGAAAAAGCATTAGAAGCAGTTGGGGGAGACCGTGTATTAGCGAAATTTGAAAACGGAATCGATGAACCAGTCATTGAAAAAGGTAGTACCCTATCCTCTGGTCAGCGCCAATTAATTTCGTTTGCACGTGCATTAGCCTTTGACCCAGCAATCTTGATTTTAGACGAAGCTACATCAAATATAGATTCAGAAACAGAGGAAATCATTCAGCATGCGATGGATGTATTAAAGCAAGGTCGTACAACATTTATTATTGCCCACCGACTATCTACTATTAAAAATGCAGATAAAATTTTAGTTTTAGATCGTGGCGAAATTGTTGAACAAGGAACACACGATGAACTTGTTGCTCTTGGCGGCAAATATGAATTAATGTACAGATTACAATCTGGTGCCTTGCATCAATAGAAAACGAGGCAGGAACAAAACAAAAATACAATTTTTCTCTGCGGAGAAAAGGACTAACCTAATTTTATAAGACAACATAAAACACCACTAAAATGGGTATGTATGTAATACATGCTTAATCATTTTGGAGGTGTTTTTTTATGACAAGAGTAAGTTATTCTTCAGATATTAAATGGTCGGTTATAAAAGATAAATTAGCAGGTAAATTAACGACAAAAGAAATTTTGGCGAAATATAACATTAAACATCGCTCTCAAATTAATACATGGATGCGGTGGTACAAAAATAATGAACTTTACCGATTCGATCAACCTGTAGGCAAGCAGTACAGTTATGGACAAGGGCCTGAAGGGAAAAGCGAACAAGAAATGAAAGACCGCAAAATGATGCATCTAGAAATGGAAAATGAAATCCTAAAAAAGTTTTTGACCATCAAAAAGGAGTTGAACGGCAAGTAATTTTACAAACTGTGGAGAATCTGCGTAAGAAATATACAGTCACATGTATTTTAAAGGTGCTAGGGATTCCTCGTGCAACCTATTATCGTTGGATGAAAGAAGGAATCCGAGGATTTTCAGCCATTGAAACAGTACTGATTGAGCTATGTAAAAAAACGAAATATCGTTACGGTCATCGTAAGATAAGATATTTACTTCAAAAAGAATATGGTTATCAATTGAATCGCAATACGGTACAAAAGCTGATGCAAAAGCACAACCTACAATGTCGGGTGAAAAAGAAACGAAAATTTAAAATAGACCAAGGGCCAGAAATCATTGCCCCTAATTTATTAGCACGCTGTTTTACAGCTACGGCACCCAATGAAAAGTGGGTAACAGATATAACGTACATTCAATATGGTTCTACAACGATGTATTTGGCAACGATTTTAGATTTGTTTAACAATGAGATTGTCGCATATAAATTATATGACCATCAACAAACACCACTTGTGATGGATGTGTTAAAGGCGGCTTTAGAAGAAAGAAATTATCCAAAAGGAATCCTTGTCCATTCAGACCAAGGAAGTGTGTATACATCGTATGCCTATCAAAATTTTTTAGAGGAAATGAATTGTCGAGCAAGTATGTCACGACGAGGAAACTGTTGGGATAATGCGGTGATTGAGTCATTTCATTCACATATCAAAAGCGAAGCATTTTTACGTGTGAAAGTTCATTCACTAACAAACGAAGAAACGAAATTACGTGTAGCAGCATACATGTGCGAGTATAATCAAGAACGTATACAAGAAAAATTAGGCTACTTAACTCCCCTTGAATATGGAAAGCAAGTAGCTTAATTAGGTGTTTTATGTGTGTCTCAAATGACTAGGTCAGTTCAAAAAATTGTATTTTTTAATGCGCGTAAATTGGTTTCCGTTATTCAAATTTTGCAAAATACAAATGCTTGCTTCTTATGTCCCTCTTAGTGTACTTTTTTATTTGGCCAATAAGACCATTTACCAAACGCTGTAATAATTGCAGGTACTAAAAGTGGTCGTACGATAAATGTATCGAGCAATACGCCAACAGCAGTAACGATACCAAACTGTACCAATAACTGAATCGGTAATGTCGCTAATACTAAAAAAGTACCCGCTAAAATTAAACCAGCTGATGTAATAACAGCCCCCGTAGAAGCAATACCGCCAGCAATGGCCTCTTTATGTGCAATACCGCGCTTACGATTTTTCCAAATATCTGAAATCATAAAGATGTTGTAATCATTTCCTAATGCGATAATAAATACGAAGCTATAAAGTGGAATCGCACTTGCCATCGCCTCATGTCCTAGACCGTAATGAATAATTAACCACCCTGCTCCAAGTGCTGAGAAGAAAGAAATAACAACTGTTACCATTAGTTGAATCGATGTCACAACTGCCCGTAGATATACTAACAGGACAATAAAGATAATTACGATCATTACGGGTTGAATTAATTTTTCATCACCTAACTGAACAACCTTCTTATCTAACTGTGCACTCGTTTCCCCACCAATCCAAAACGCTGCATTATCTACATTTTGAGCGGCTAATAGTTCCTTCATATCTTCTTTCATTTGTTCTACATCATCCATAGCCTCGTTCGAATATGGATTCTTTTCTAAATCAACTTCATAAAGCTGAATGTTTGGATCTGTTTGGCCTGTTCGCATTTCTTTTACAAGCGAAATGTACGGAAGCTCTTTCAGCTGCTCTTCTAGCTGAATATCCTGCCCTCTTGTATCGACTAATACTTGAACTGGCGCAAGCTCACCAGCTGTGAAATTTTCTTCAATTATTTTAAAACCTTCACGAGAAGGCATATCTTCCGGAAATGAAGATAGTAGATCATAATTATATTTAATATTTGTCGAAGTTAATGCAAGCCCTATTAAAATGGCACCTGCTACAACAATTACTAGCCAAGGCTTTGAAGTTACAAAGTCACCGATTGCTCGCATAAAACGGTGATTTTGTTTTGGTTCTTTATATACTTTGTTTTTCTTCTCTGCACGCTCTTTTGCTAGCTTCTCTGTTCGAGGAATGAATGGCCAAAATGCTGTTCGGCCTAAAATTGCTAATACAGCTGGCAACAATGTCACCACAGCAAATCCTGTAATTAATACTCCAAAGCTAAATGGAACAGCAAAGCGTTGGAAAGCTCCATAATCTGCTAAAGCAAGTGTTGCTAAACCTATAACTACCGTTAAGCCACTCATTACAATAGCTCCTATTGATTCGCGAACAGCTTTTGCCAGTGCAATAAACTTATCGGATTCCTCCAATAATTTATCACGGTAGCGCGTAATTAAAAATAAACAGTAATCCGTTCCTGCACCAAATAATAGTACAATCATAATGGAGACTGCTTGTGCATCTTTATCAATCCAACCGTTTTCTGCCATCGCTCCAAGCAAAGGACTTACAACTAAATACGCGATACTTACGACAACTAAAGGAATTATTGCTAAAATCGGGGAACGATATATAACTAATAAAATAACTAATATTATAATAACCGTAGCAATCATTAATTGTACGTCTGCTGATTTAAATAAATCTGTTGCATCTACCGAAATTCCAACAGGTCCAGAAAAACGGGCATGTAACCCTTCACTCTCTAGGTCAGTATCAAATGGATTTTCACCAAACTGTGCATCGGTTTTTTCTCGTAAAATAGCCAAGCTTTCTTTTAATGTTTCAGTATTTTTATCAGGCGAAAAGAAAATTGGTGTCACAATTGCAGACCCATTTTCAGAAAGTGAACTCATCAAAGCTTGAACAGGCATTTCATGAAATGGTGGAATCGTTTGCTGACCATCTAGTGGCTGTTCAACTAATTGCTTATATAATTGCTGAATATTTGTTAAATCTCCTTCAGTCAGCCCTGACTCTTTATACCACGTGATAAGTAGAGGTATTCCACTATCAGAAGCAAATTGTTCTTCAATAATTTTTCCTGCCTCTACGGACATATAGGTTTCAGGAATTTCTTCTCCTGCGAAGTTTTCAACACTATTAATTTGTGGAAACATTAAAGCAAAAACAATGGCAAATATTATCCATAATGTGGCGACTACCCATCTAGAATTTTTGCCACCCATTAGTTGCCCCCATCTTTCTAAAGGATGATTATTCATCTTTTTTCCTCCTGGAATATTTTCTTCAAAACATTATACAAACATTATACAAAAACACAAAAACATTTGACAAGTAATTTATTATTCGTTTGAATAGTAATAATAATTGTTTTATTAGGAGGTGCTATAAAATTGAAGCCAACAACTTACTCTATTCAACAAGTTTCGGAAATAACAGGTCTTTCAAAACAAGTTATCCGGAAATGGGAAGATCGCTACCATATTATCCAACCACAAAGATTAGACAATGGTTACCGTATCTACACGGATAACGAAATAAAAATTTTACAACAACTTATTAAGCTAACAAATACCGGAATGACAATTAAACAAGCAATCAACAATTATTTAGAACAAAGGACTTCCTCACAGATCAACCCAATTTTTCAATTTCGGGAAGCACTTATTCAAGCCGGAACGAATGCAAACGAACATGAAATTCTTCACATTCTCGAACAAGCACACCATAAATTCGGTGTTGAAAAAATGATAAGCCAAATTGTCATCCCCTTTTTACATGAAGTAGGTCGACTTTGGTGTGAAAAAGTTTGGGGAGAATATCAAGAAGCAATTAGCAGTCAAACAGTGCGAGATTTTTTAAGTAATGTAAGACGCCGCTTTTTTGTCGCAGAGGACGCCCCTCTTGTTATAGGAAGTTGTCTACCTGGAGAAAGACATGAAATTCCTATGCAAATATTGCTTATTCAGTGCATGCTTAGAGGCTATCGGACAATAATGCTCGGTCCATCACCTGCGGAAAGCGCGATTGAATCTGCCGTACAACTAAAAGGACCCGATATCGTCCTGTTAACAGGCTCGACAGAAATCGCCTTTACCGAACACCTAGAGAACATACAGACTCTTGAAAAATTCGCTTTAGAACATCCCCATATTTCCTTTTTCATCGGTGGGGCTGGCTCAGAAAGCTATTACGATCAACTTCAATTACACGCAATTAAGCTATCACGAACAATTCAGGATATATTACCTGACTAAAAAAGGTTGCCCCGTAGCGAGGCAGCCTTTTATAATAATCGTAACGTTGTAACGCATGTCCCATCTTCGTCAAAGGTTGCCAGATCCCCTTCAACCTTCTTACCGTCATATTCCATTTGAATAATGAACGCTTCATTTCGTGGCAACCACAGATCAATAAAACCATTTTCTAACGTTGTAAGCTTTTCATCGACAATAATTTCACCTTTCTCATTTTCGATAAATACATCAATTTCTTGCCCGACCAATTCCCCTTGGCAGCCTGTTAAGCTATGATCTTTACAAGGATGTGTTTCGTTTATGTACGGTGCAATTGACACGAAAAATTCATCTTCTGGCAAGTCATATACTGTTTCATTATTTTTAATATCTGTAACAATTAACTGTCTTGATGTTATAGATGCTTTTTCATCCGTTTGTTTGTTAGCACTATAACTTTCTACCAATTCTTTAATATTATCCGTTTGCCCTTGTGTAACGACCGGTTCATTTATTTCATTTGTCGTTTCGCCCACTACAGTCACTGCAGAATCTTCAACTTTCTTATTTTCTTCTCCACATGCGGCTAAAACACCTGTAATTAATAAACACATTGCAAATAACTTCCACTTCATTTTCCATCATCCTTATCTTTTTACTATTATTGTAATCTAATCATTACTCAAAATTGTGAAGAAAATAAGGATTTTAGTATAATTAAATACCGTGCCAGAAAATCATTCTCCCGGCACGTTCTTCATTATTCTGGTCGATTTTTACGTTCACTGCCCGATGTCTCCTTAGTTTTACTTTTATTTTTTTCATCCTTTACTTTATCGTTTAATTCCTCAACCGGTATTGGATCAACAAATTTCATTTGCTCATCTCGGTCAAAAATGCTTTCTTTATCCGTATTGAGCAAATCTGGATTGTCCATTTTTTTATATTGATTATTTTCTTTATTTTCTTCTTTCATAGTGAAATAGCCTCCCTCTATCGTTCTAGTTATACTATTCCCAAAACTAAGGAAAAATAGTCATTATTTTTAAGGATAGTAATTTCCGATTACGTAGTAGCAGACTCACAATCTGTTTATAAATTTAAAATTTCCCATAGTGTTACAAAAACATAAATTCTCCTCCTCAAGTGCACGCTTTAAAAGTGGCAACGTAGACGGACCGATACCGTGAAATGATAAAATTTCTTCTTCTGTGTACTTTGCAAGCTGCTGTACTGTCGTTATATCTTGTTGCAACAATGCATTGCGTGCTGGTGAAGAAAGCCGCGCAAACAATCCTTCTGTCGGTTTGTTTAATTGCGCACACTTCGGACATGTGCTACATTCAGCGCTCTTATAATAACGGTGACCTTGAGAACAAATTCGTAATGTTTTTTCTTTTTTTTGCCATTTCCATTCACTCCTATTCCATTAACTATTTCCACTTAACTTTTCAACTTTGATTGTCGATTGAATAGAAAAACCCATACATCGGAACAATATTTTTACTATTCTTGAAAAACGTTATAAAATATTTTATTAGTATGTTATAGTTAAATTAATTACATACCGTGTAAGAATTGGTGCTTATGAAAATAAGCTTAAAAGGGAAGTACGATGAAAATTCGTCGCTGTCCCGCAACTGTAATTCGAAAGTTCCTTACGATATACCACTGTCATAAAGATGGGAAGGGGTAAGGCGCGTTGTCGATAAGCCAGGAGACCTGCCAGTTCCTAGTACACACCATGTACCTACGTGGAAATAGGTGGTGAAATTAAACGTACGATAAACGAGCTTGAACAAGCACTTATTTAGTGTGCTATTTAACTTGATTTTTTGTATATAAAGCCATCTTCCATTGTAGAAGATGGCTTTTTTAGTGCTTGCAAGATAGCTATTTGTCTCAACTCTCCCCTATAAGTTGATTAGAAAAACAGTTTTTGCATTTCACGGTGTAAAAGAGTGTTCTTCTGTCGATTTGAATATTTTACGATTCTATCGACCAAGTAGCTATCTTGGAATCCCTAAGATTCTACACGGAAAAGGTTCGAGCTTGAACGCTTGATGAAAAGGGAAGAACGGTGTAAATCCGTCGCTGTCCCGCAACTGTAATTCGAAAGTCCCTCACAATTACCACTGTTGCCGAAAATGGGAAGGGGTGAGGTGCGTTGTCGATAAGCCAGGAGACCTGCCTTTTCAAGTACAAACCAATAACCTACGCGGATAGGAGGTGCTGAGTATGAAACTTACCAACCATACTCACTGTGCGAAACCAAACAAAAAAGATGTTTTATTGTTTAGAAAACTTCTTTCTAATTGGTTTCAATGTACAATGTTACAAGTGTAATTGAAATCAAAAGGAGGATATTTCAATGACGTTAAATTATGAAGCACTATTAAAAGAACAAGTGATGCAGCAATTTTTAGGAAATGATTTACGTAGTCTAAAATCAATAGCGCAGCATTTAATCGACGAAAATAAACAAGACCAAAAGCAAATTATAGCCGCATATAAAAAAGTAAACACTGAGCTTTTTGGTGAATCTTTATAAATAATAAAAACCTGCGTTGCCCCTTTCTTTTAAGAATAGTGCTAACGCAGGTTTCATTATTTTTACGTTGATATTTAATAGAAGTATCTGACTCAGCGCTTATAAGCTATACCTATTAAGCATTTACCATTTCACGTTGTTCTATTGTGTTACGAATCATATAATCAAATGCTCCAAGTGCTGCTGTTGCACCAGAACCCATTGAAATAACTATTTGCTTGTATGCAGTATCTGTGCAGTCACCCGCTGCAAAAACGCCCGGTAAATTTGTAGCCCCGTGTTTATCAACAATGATTTCACCATGCTCCGTCATGTTAACTGCACCATGTAGGAATTCAGTGTTAGGTAATAAGCCAATTTGAATGAATACACCTTCAAGTGCAATATGTTTTTCTTCTCCCGTCACACGATCAACATATGTTAATCCATTCACTTTAGTATCACCAGTAATTTCTTGTGTTAAAGCATTTGTAATGACTGTTACGTTTTTCAAACTATTCACGCGTTCTTGCAATACTTTATCCGCCTTTAATTCTCCACTACGTTGAATTAACGTTACATGTTTCACTACTCCAGCTAAATCAATTGCGGCTTCAACACCCGAGTTACCGCCACCAATTACTGCAACGTCTTTTCCTTTGAAAATTGGACCATCACAGTGCGGGCAATAAGCTACACCTTTGTTTTTAAATTCCTGCTCACCCGGAACACCTAGCTGACGGTAACGAGCACCCGTAGAAAGGATTACAGTCTTCCCTTTTAGTACGGCACCGTTTTCTAATGTCACTTCAACGAAATCCTTTTTCTCGATCTTTGTAGCACGCTGAGATTTCATCACATCGATGTCATAGTCTAACACGTGCGCTTCTAAACTAGATACGAACGCTGGACCTTCTGTAGCCTTTATTCCTACAATGTTTTCAATTGATAATGTATCATTTACTTGACCACCAAATCGTTCTGCAACGATACCTGTACGGATCCCTTTTCGTGCTGAATAAATCGCCGCAGCAGATCCCGCTGGACCGCCACCAACAACTAATACATCATAAGGTTCTATATCCGCAAACTCAGATCCATCCGATACTTCACCAAGTTTTGTTAAAATATCTTCTAATTCCATTCGACCACCACCGAAGTTTTCACCGTTTAAGAAAACTGTAGGTACAGCCATAATGTCTCGTTCTTTAATTTCGTCTTGGAATGCGCCACCCTCAACCATCGTATTTGAAATGTTTGGGTTTAATACAGCCATAATGTTTAACGCCTGGACAACATCTGGACAGTTGTGACAAGTTAAGCTTACATATGTTTCAAACTTCATAGGTTGTTTAATTGCTTTAATACGTTTAATTACCGCATCATCTACTTTTGGTGCACGGCCTGAAACCTGTAATAACGCTAACACTAAAGATGTAAATTCGTGACCTAGTGGTAAGCCTGCAAATACAACACCAGAATCTTCTCCTACTTTATTAACGCTAAAGCTCGGTGTACGTTCTAATTGTGTTTGTTCCATTGTGATGCGTGGAGACATTTTTTCTAATTCTGTTACTAGTTCTAACATTTCTTTTGATGTTTTATCTTCGCCAACACTTACTTTTAATACTAAGTCTCCTTCAAGCATTGTTAAGTATTGCTGCAATTGTGCTTTAATTTGATTATCTAACATTGAGTTTGCTGCTGTATGACGTGAATTTATTGTTTAAAACAAAAAATAAATCCTCATTCTCTCTCGAATACAGCAAGCGAATCACCTCGTTTCTTGTTGTTTGAAACGATAGAGAGTTTATCGTTAGAAAGATACACCTTCCACATAAAACCGGAAAAGAATTTTCTTCCTTATGTCGAAGAGAAATTACGTTTCCCTTTCTACAATACTGCGTTCTTCCGTAATGAATTAAAAACAGAGCGACAAAAATCAATCGGTGAAGATTGTTCTTTGTCGCCCCTGTTTGCTATTTAAAGTGTTTCCACTTCGCGTTCGTTCGCTAAAACTTAGATTTTACCTACTAAGTCTAGACTTGGTGTTAATGTTTCGCCGCCTTCTTGCCATTTAGCTGGGCAAACTTCACCTGGATTGTTACGTACGTATTGAGCTGCTTTAATTTTGTTAACTAAAGTCGATGCATCACGACCGATACCACCAGCGTTGATTTCGTAAGCTTGTACAATACCATCTGGATCGATGATGAATGTTCCACGCTCTGCTAAACCATCTTCTTCATTTAACACGTCAAATGCCTTAGAAATAACGTGTGATGGATCACCAATCATAATGTACTCAATTTTACCGATTGCATCAGAAGTGTCATGCCAAGCTTTATGAGTGAAGTGAGTGTCAGTAGATACTGAGTAAACTTCAACCCCTAAAGATTTTAATGTAGCATATTCGTTTTGTAAGTCTTCTAATTCAGTTGGGCAAACGAAAGTAAAATCTGCCGGATAGAAGCATACCACTGACCATTGTCCTTTGAAGTTTTCTGAAGATACGTCGATAAACTCACCTTTTTGATAAGCTTTCGCGTTAAATTCTGCAATTTCTTTACCGATTAAAGCCATTATATTTTTCCTCCTTAAAGTTCCAAGTACCTAACTTATAATTATTATAAAATAATTATAATTACCATTAAAATTATCTTATAATATACAACTCCCGTCAACTGTTTGGAACAAGTGAATAATACTAATATCCCCACATTGGAAAATCAACAATCCCTTTCAAACCCTTTCATTCAAAACGATTTTTTACAAAAAATAAACAAAACTAATATAATTTTATACATAATAAAGAATTATTTTGAATTAACATTATTGAAAAATCACAAGAAGTAAATGCATTTATGTTTTTTATTTTCATTAAAAAAGAAAGAATTCTACATACTACAATAGAATTCTCTCCCTCTAAAATATTTGTTTGTTCTCATTTATCATGTTTTGAAGTTAAAAATCTCTACCTATTCTATCTACAAGCGAGATATTTATTTATTTTCCCATTCTTCTGCAAGCATCCCGTAAACTGCATGATCTACATAATGATTATATAACCACTCAGCGCTACGTATTGTTCCTTCGTAGACGTAACCTAATCGTTCCGGAACACTTCGACTTTTTTTGTTCTCGATTGCAGCTCGAATTTCAACCTTATTCATATTAAATTCATCAAAGGCTATATTTGTCAGCCCTTTAGCAACACGTGTCATAATACCGTTTCCTTGATAAGATTCGCCTAACCAATAACCAATATATGCTGTTTTGTTTCCCCAGTTCAATTGGTTAAATCCTGCAATTCCTACAATCTCTCCCCTATACAAAATCGCTGTATTTAATCCGTTGTTTTCTGCAAAAAGCTTCATTGAAAATTTCACATAGTTTTCTGTATCATATACGGTGTTCGTTGAATCGAGCCAAGGTAACCATTCACGTAAATAAGTTCGAGACTGTTCTGTTAATTCAAAAATTCTCGGTGCATCTAGAAGCGTAACTAATTTTAATGATAGTTCTTCATCAATTGAGTATGTAAACATATTTTCCCCTCCAGAATTTTTAATGATTATTGTACCATATAAATCTACCAAAAATTTGAATTTTTACTTAAAGCGGAAATAATATAAAATGAACAAACAAAAAACAGTAGCAGGGCTACTGTTTTTTAGTTCGTATATGATAATACAGCATTCGAATATTTGGCTAATTCTTGTGTTGCTTCATTTTTTGTATTGTACTCGAACATACGAATATCGTTTCGATTATTGAAAACAGTAATGATCCACATATTTTTTGCTCCTTTTATTTTGTATATGATAATACGGCATTTTTATATTTGGCTAATTCTTTTGCCGCTTCTGCTTTTGTTGTGTATTCAAACATACGAATATCATTTTGATTATTAAATACTGTCACTACCCACATGGTTCATTTCTCCTTTGATTTCAAATTTTCATTATAAAATCGTTCATTCCCCACTGACTTTTGCAACTTGTTATATAACATCTTATTCCTCTCTCATTCTACTCCGATTTTTTTTAAATAAAAGAGATATTTGTTGGTTTTCACAATGTGTTCATAATTAAAACGCTTTCTTTGAACACTTTGTGACATCAATGTTTTTTAAGGAATAACCGTATTTCAGAAAAGCAAATCGTTAAGTAGCAACTTTTGTTATATAACAGAATAAAGCGTTTTCTCTTTTACTTTTATAGTAAGGAGAGATGTAGGGAGTAATTTTTTAAATTAGTTGAGTAAATATGAATGAGGAAAAATAATTAATTACTAGCTATCTCGTTTTTGCCATCGTAGTAATCAAACTCTTTGAATTTTAAGATTGATTAAAATTTGAAGCGTTTACTCTTCTAGTTAAGGCGAAATTCTGGAAACTATATAATTACGCCTATATAATTAATATAAAATAACTTTATATAGGAGAATGCTCATGAGTATATATAATTACTTAATTAAAAAACCAAATGGTGAAATTTTATCAATGGAAACATACCGTGATAAAGCAATGCTAATCGTTAATACTGCTAGTGAGTGTCAATTTACTTATCAATACGAGGATATGCAAAAGCTATATGAAAAATATAAAACAAGCGGCCTAGAGATTTTATCGTTCCCTTGTAATCAATTTGGCAATCAAAACCCTGAAGATGGCCAAACTTCTGCTTCAAAATGTAAACTTCAATTCGGTGTACAATACCCTATTTTCGAAAAAATTGAAGTGAACGGTAATGCTACTCACCCACTTTTCAATTATTTAAAGCATAAAGTAGATTGCCCTCCTTTTGCGCAACAGACGATGCAACAAAAAATGCTATTTAATCATATTCAAGAAAACTTCCCTGACTATTTAATCGGGCGTAATATTCGTTGGAACTTCACAAAGTTTTTAGTTGATAAAAAAGGTAAGGTTATTCAACGCTTTGAGCCAGATACATCTATGCTTGATATCGAATTGGCAATCGAACAATTACTTTAAGTACATAAAGAGCATCTAGAAAAAGCGGAAGCAATCTAGTTTAATTACCCTTTTCAAAAGTGTGAAAGGGCACTCCAATTGTAGAATGCCCTTTCCACCACTACTGAGCTTTGCGATTTATAAATTTCATCGCGGTATTTATCCATTGCTCTGTCTGTGCCTGTTTTTCTGAATCTGTATTTAACTGCCTTACAATTGCCGTTGTTGCAGCTTGTGAAGATTCGCTTACTTTATTTAATACGGTACTCGTCTCTTTTACAGATTGAATAACCAATTGAATGGTTTCCTTTTTATTATCAATGTCCTTTTTTATCCGATCCATTGTCACTGTTAGCGCTACAGTTTGTGTTTGTATACCCTCCAACTGCTTTTGAATGCCCTGAACATGTGTTAAAAGTACTTTGATTGTATTTCTTAACGGGACTACAACTATAGCCAAGCATCCTACAAATACTACGACCGCGAGTATCAAAACAATAATTGCAGCTAATAACCATGCATTCATTAGAAAACCTCCCATTTACAACATTTTATTTCCTTTATCTTATTACAACTACCCTAAAAATGGCTAATGTACCCTTTAAGGATGTGTTTATTTATAAATTTTTTTACTACATTAATCATTATTTTTTGTACAAAAATTTTTAAAAACTATTATTTGAAATAAGGGTTTCTTCTTACTTATATAACCGCATAAATTTGGATAAAACAGCATTTCCATTACTTGTTTTCAGAAAAAAAGTTTTACTCGGAAAAATTAAAATATTTTTATTTTTATATTGACAACCAGTTTACTAGGCTTTAAGATTAGGGACATATTAAACGCAACTAAATATTTTTCTTATCAAGAGAGATGGAGGGACAGGCCCTTTGAAGTCTCGGCAACAGCTATTATGCAATGTGCCAAATCCTGCAAGTGCAAACTTGGAAGATAAGATCAAAAGCGGTGAAAATTGTCCTTTCAACCTTTCGTATCTTATTTTTTATGATGCGGAAGGTTTTTTATTTTTCAACAATAACTTTAGTAGCGGAATGAAAGTAGGTTTTAATATGATTGAATTTTCAAATGTATCCAAAGTATTTAAAGCGAAAGATCGGGACGTACATGCAGTAAAAGACGTTAACTTAACGGTCAATCAAGGCGATATTTTTGGCATTATCGGATTTAGTGGCGCTGGGAAAAGTACCCTGCTTCGTCTCGTCAATTTACTTGAAAAGCCTTCAACAGGCTCCATCAAAGTCCAAGGTATTGACTTAGCGACGATATCCCAAAAAGATCTTCGTCAATTGCGCCGACGTATTGGGATGATTTTTCAAAACTTTAATCTAATGACGTCACGTACTGTCGCAGGAAATATTGGCTATCCATTAAAACTAGCTGGGGCCCCAAAAGCTGAAATTGAACGACGAACAGCGGAACTATTGAAATTCGTTGGCTTATCTGAAAAAGCAAAAGACTACCCTGAACAGTTATCAGGGGGGCAAAAGCAACGTGTCGGCATCGCCCGCGCACTTGCGACGAATCCGGATATTTTAATTTGTGATGAAGCAACTTCTGCACTCGATCCGGAAACGACTGCCGATATATTAAAACTATTAAAGCAAGTAAATCAAGAACTCGGAATTACGGTTTTATTAATTACACATGAAATGCATGTTATCCAATCGATTTGTAATCGCGTTGCGGTCATGGAAAAGGGGCAAGTCATTGAGGAGGGGGAAGTATATGAGGTATTTACACAACCACAGCATCCAACTACACAGCGCTTTATTCAATCCGTACACCAAGACATTCCGTCCGAGCAAATATTAAAAGAATGGCAACAGTCTGGTGGTCAGCATTTATATCGTATCTTATTTAAAGGCTCATTAACCCATAACCCGCTACTTTCTGAAATCACCCAAAAGCATCAAGTACCCTTCAACATTATTTACGGTTCTGTACGAGAGCTCCAAAATAAAATGTTCGGGAACTTACTTATTTCCTTCCAAGGGAATGATGCACAGGTGAAACAAGTGATCAACGAGCTTTCACAGCGAGTAGAAGTAGAGGAGGTTATTTTAAATGAAGGTTGATTGGAATACATTTTGGCCAAGAATTATTGAAGCAACTGGCGAAACGCTCTACATGGTTATTTTAACGCTTATTTTTGGCTCTATTCTTGGTATAACAATAGGTTTACTTTTATTTGTAACACGAGAAAATAATATTTTGGAAAGTAAAATTACATACACTGTGCTGAATATTTTAATCAACATTATTCGCCCGATTCCATTTCTTATTTTCTTAGTTGCGCTATCTCCTCTAACTCGAATCGTTATGGGGACAACAATTGGAACAACTGCAGCTGTTTTCCCTATGACGATTGCAGCCGCCTTTGGAATTGCGCGCATTGTTGAAACAAACTTAATTAGTATCGATCCAGGTGTTATTGAAGCGGCAAAAGCGATGGGGGCAAGTCCACTGCAAATTATTTTTACGGTATTAATTCCGGAAGCGTTAGGTCCCCTTATTTTAGGTTTAACCTTCGTCACAATCAGCTTAATCGACTTCTCTGCTATTGCAGGAACAGTTGGCGGCGGTGGTTTAGGTCACATTGCAATCACCTATGGTTATCAGCGATTTGACGGTAGCGTCATGATAGTGACAGTTATTATATTAATTATTCTTGTACAGCTAGCTCAGTGGTTAGGTAACTTCTTAGCAAAAAAAATATTAAGACGATAGGAGAAAAATAACATGAAAAAATTATTATTATCAGCAGTAACAGCCGTATCAGCCTTTACATTAGCAGCTTGTGGAGGCAACGAAAATGAAGTCGTAAAAATTGGTGTAAATGGTGCAGACGGTGCACAGTGGCCGATTTTAGAAGAGAAGTTAGAAAAAGAAGGTATCGAAATTGAATTGGTTGAATTTGCCGACTATACATTACCAAATAATGCATTAGCACAAGGCGAAGTCGACTTAAACGCCTTTCAACACATTTCATTTTTAGCAAGTTATGTCAACGAAAGTGGCAATGATTTAATTCCATTAGGCTCAACTGTGTTTGCCCCACTTGGCTTATATTCAGAAAAAATTAAAGATATAAAGGAAATAAAAGAAGGTGACAAAATTGCCATCCCTGATGATCCTTCTAACCAAGCACGTGCATTGCGCCTATTAGAATCAGCAGGCTTTATCCAATTAGCAGAGGACTTCGGGTTATTCGGAGATCCATCAAAAATTACTGCCAACAAACTAAACTTAGATATCATTCCAATGACCGCACAGCAAACACCACACGTTTTACCTGATGTTGTAGCTGCTGTTATCAATAACGGAATCGCTGGACAAGCGGGTTTAAATCCTGGTGAGGATCCAATTTACCGAGAGCTAGCTGAAGATGAAAGTGTTTTCCCTTACGTGAATATCATTGCTGGACGAGCAGAAGATAAGGACAATGAAGTATATCAAAAAATTATTGAGCTCTATCACACAGAGGAAATTGAAAAAGCAATTCACGATGATACAAAGGGTGGTCAAATCATGACGGTCCTATCAGATGGTGAACTACAACAAACTTTCGAAGATTTAAAAGTACAATCAAAATAACGAGGGGGAATTATCATGTCAGTTACAGTTGAAAGCAAATCAGTTATTGCACAATCCGTCTATCAAAATAAAGAGGCTTACATCACCGTAAGTAAAGCAATACACGCAAATCCTGAAATCGGAAATCAAGAAGTTTTCGCTAGCGAGCAGCTAGTAAAAGTTTTACGCGAGGCAAACTTTATAGTAGATACAGCTGTAGCGGGCCATGAAACTTCCTTCTATGCACATAAAGATAGCGGTAAACCCGGCCCAACCATTGCCTATTTAGCAGAATACGACGCTTTACCCGGTCTTGGTCATGCATGTGGTCATAATATTATTGGTGTCACAAGTATTGCGGCAGCTATTGCCCTTGCAGAGACAATTGATACGGTAGGTGGTAAAGTAATTGTGCTAGGTACACCAGCTGAAGAAGGTGGCCCTAATGGTAGTGCAAAAGGTAGTTTCGTTCGTCATGGTTTCCTTAAAAATGTTGATATTGCGATGATGCTCCACCCTTCTGGCAAAACAGGCGTGACAAATGAATCTCTTGCAGTAGATCCCCTAGATTTTCACTTTTACGGAAAAGCAGCACACGCTTCTGCTTCTCCAGACAAAGGAATTAACGCATTAGATGCAGTGATTCAATTATTCAACAGCATTAATGCTTTGCGTCAACACGTGCCGTCGGATGTTCGTATTCATGGTATTATTACACATGGTGGGGATGCACCAAATATCGTCCCTGACTATGCATCCGCACGCTTTTATATTCGTGCTACTTCTTGGTCAAAAACAGAGGAAGTATCAAATAAAATCCGTCAAATTGCAGAAGGTGCAGCACTTGCTACTGGTGCAACAGTAAAAGTGGAACGCTTCCAAAATGAAGTTAAGGACCTTGTTGTGAACGAAGTAATAGACCGCATATTAGCTGAAAAATTATCTACGCTTGGAGAAGACGTACACCCACGTGGTCACCGTTCTCCTGGCTCAACAGACGCTGGAAATATAAGCTATGAAGTGCCGACCTCACATGGCTATATTAAAATTGGCACAGATGATTTAGTCGCTCATACAAATGAGTTCCGTGATGCTGCCAACTCTGATAAAGGTTATGAAGCACTGATTACAGGTGCTATCGCTCTTGCGGAAACAGGCTTTGCGTTTTTACAATCTCCTAAGCTTGTAAAAGAAGCAAAAGCAACTCACCAACAAGCATTAAAGGCGAAAGCACTTCTATAATTAAACAATTTTTTAAATTATTAAAAGCTTAGCACTGCGCTAAGCTTTTAATAATTTTATTTCGATATTTTTATTATATTTTTTCAGTAGTTCTAACACTTCATTCAATTTCGCAAGCTCATCCTTTTCTACCATAAACGCATTTTCATCGTGCTGGGCTACATAAGAGCTACTAAGATACTCCTCATTTTCTTTCGTAATAAATCGTACATAGCCAAAAGTAATGCCTGATTCTTTATAATCAATGCGAATCAACTCGTCAAAGGCAATCGTCTTCTTACGCGGTTTAGCTCTAGTAATAATCCACCATTTCTCACCATTATAATCAATCGCCACTTCATTTTTATCGACCTCTACTTTATATCCACCAAATAATTTAAAACTATATGTCTTCATTTGTTAAACTCCATTTCAAAACGTCATTACTTAAATTATACGAACTTTACCGCTAAAATTCTAATTTCTACCGTTATAAATGAGTGTTAATTATATAAGTAGGATTTATTCGAAAAATGAATAGCTGTTAACATGAGCATTATAATTAAAAACAGTTCAAATGCGTTTGTAATAGCGTTACTTCCAACATCTATTGGTATAGCACTCCCTAAACTCATTACGACCGTACCAACTAGCATCCACCACCATTCTACCTTCCACCATAACGCTATAGATGCAAACAGCAATGCTACAAGTACAATTACGATCATCGGCGGTGGACCAGAAGCTTCTTGTGTCGATACATAGCTCAGTACACCATATGCATCTTGAATTGCTAACCGAAGTCCATGTAATTCTACAAAATACTCAGCAATTATTGCGACGATGGTCAAGCTACTATACAAATAGAGCATCCAGTTTTTTTGTGCCAGATGAATACCTGCTTCCCTCAAAATAAAGTAAGAAAACAAGATAAGGGTTGGTGTAAATAAAGCATGAAGCCAATATCGCCCGTAGTTCAGTAGCTCCAATAGCTCCCCTCCCCCAATTAAATGACCAACAGCTAAAACCCCATTATCATAAATTAATGCAATGACCACTAAAAATAAAATGGCCGAAGCGGTTTTTTTATGTCTCTTTACCCCCCAAATTAACACGAATATATATAGCAATGTAAATACACCAAAAAGGATTGGATCCAAAATCATTCCTCCCATTTCTGTTATTTCTTTTTATTACCCTTTTTTACATTTTATTAAGAATTTTTATCAAAAATAAAATAATTAACAAGTGATTATATCTCCAAAAATTCGGGGAAAAACATAGAAAAGTTTTGAGGAGGATAAAAATGAACTTACACAGTGGAACATTATTTTGGCCAACTACTTTTTCTAAACCAACTCATATAAACCCTCCTATTAAACCCCACTATGATGCGCTTATAGTCGGAGGTGGCATGAGTGGAGTTCTTACTGCAAAAGCATTACTAGATGAAGGACTTCAAGTCGCATTGATTGAAAGAAATGAAATCGGTTCAGGGAGCACATTAGCTAATACAGGTCTATTACAATATTCCAACGATATTCAGCTACATGAATTAGCCGACTTAATTGGTGAGCAAGATGCAGTTACATTTTATAAATTTTGCTATGAAGCCGTAGATTCTATAGAAGAAATTGCTTTAACATTACCAAGTCACGCAGATTTTATTCGAAGACCTAGCATTTGTTTTGCAAGTAAGAAGATGGATGTAAAAAAATTAGAAAAAGAGTGTAAAACATTGATTAAACATGGTTTCCCTGCAGAATATTGGAATGGCATCGTCACAAAAAAAAGACTACCATTCGAAACCGAAGCCGTACTTTTTACAGAAAATGATGCAGAAATTAATCCTTATAAATTTGTGGTTAGCTTAACAGAGCAATTAAAAACACGCGGTCTAGATGTTTTTGAACAAACGATTGTCAATATTATTGAAGACGAAGAAACCCATGTAGTCGTACACACAATTGAGGGAGTTTTTACAGCAAAAAGGATGATTTACACAACGGGCTATGAAAGACTGCCTTATGGAAGGATGAAGGGGACTGATGTTAATCGTTCTTATGCCATCGTAACAGAGCCACAAACTAGAGAAATGGATTGGTTTGAAAATGCCCTCATTTGGGAAACTGCCCGTCCTTACATTTATATGAGAAAAACAATTGATAATAGAATTATTATCGGTGGATTAGATGAAGGGAATGCAACCCCTTCTAATAGCGAAAGTAAAATTGACCATATGGGGCAACTATTACTGAATCGGTTACATGAACTTTTGCCCGGTGAATCTTTTGAAGCACCTTATAAATATTGTGCATCATTCGGTGAATCCGTCGATCATTTACCGTTTATCGGTGAACATCCGAGTAAACCGAATCACTTTTATTTACTTGGATATGGGGGAAATGGCACGGTTTATAGTATGCTCGGCTCAAAAATCTTAGCCGATTTAATTATGAATCGACCGAATGATGCTGCACGAATTGTGACACTCGACCGAAAGCATGGAATAAAGGAATAAGAAATATGCATGAGTGAAATCATTTCACTTATGCGTATTTTTTATTTTATTGAAAAGTATTCCGTAAAACGAAATATTGAGTTATAATTACCGTTAATTATCTAAATATACAGAATTTTTATACTTATTTGTATTTTAAAAGGAATATCGTACTTCTTAGGAATAACTACTCATATAAATTAATAGCATTTTCTAAATTCATTATTTAACACAAGGAGTGGATTGAATGACTTTAAAAGAAAGTTTACATGTGGATTTACAGGCAAATTACACGGTTATGGTGGAGTTACGGAGACATTTACATATGTATCCAGAGCTATCCTTCCAAGAAGTCAATACACCCAAGCTCATTGCGGAAAAGCTTACTTCTTATGGCATCGAAGTAAAGGAAAAAGTCGGAGGAAATGGAGTTGTTGGTTATTTAAAAGGCGCTTTTGATGGGCCAACAATTGCCTTACGTGCAGATTTTGATGCTTTGCCAATTCAAGATGAAAAGGATGTTCCATACAAGTCTAAAATAGATGGTGTAAGTCATGCATGCGGACATGACATCCATACTGCAGCACTTCTTGGTTTGGCAAAAACACTTTCATCCTTCCGTGATTCATTACACGGTAATATTGTATTTATTCACCAATTTGCGGAAGAATCCGCTCCAGGCGGTGCCATTTCCATGGTGAAAGACGGTTGCCTCGACGGTGTCGATTACGTTTATGGTGCACACGTTTCATCAATAAGCCCACTCGGTACAGCATTATTTTGTGAAGGCTATTCGATGGCAGCTGCAGACTTCTTTAAAGTTACGATTCAAGGCCGTGGAGGACATGGGGCTTCCCCACATGAAACTGTTGATCCGATTGTGGCCGCAGCACAGTTTGTATTTGGCGTACAACCAATCGTTAGTCGAAATACAGACCCTCTTCAATCTGCTGTTATTACAGTGGGTAAAATTGAGAGCGGCACAGCAAACAATGTCATCCCAGATACGGCATTTTTAACTGGAACAGTTCGTACCTTTAATCCAGACGTGCGTAATTTAATTGAACAAAAGCTCATAAATCTATGCAAGGCAATCGAAATTCAATACGATGCAAAGCTTGATTTTACTTATACACGCGGCTACGATGCTGTATATAATCATCCTTCTGAAACGAAGATATTACGTGATGCCGTTGCGCAAAACTTATCACACCTAGTTACAATGGATGTTCCTCCACGCATGGGTGCAGAGGATTTCACTTATTACCTACAAGAAAGACCCGGTACCTTCTTCTTCGTCGGCGGAGGTAATTCAGAAATTAATGCGACGTATCCGCATCACCATCCAAAATTTGATGTCGATGAAAAATCGATGGTGCATATTGGAGAGGTCTTTTTACAAGCACTAAAATTACACGGTATCATCCAAGAATAAGAACAAAAGAGTTAGTGTGTCTATCCACCCTAATTGTAAATAAGCACAATTACATGACAGGCGACTAGAGGAAGCGCATTCCTTCTAATCGCCTTTTTATTTTAAGCCTCTTCTTGTTCTTTCACTTTATTCGGTAATAAAGCTGATAATAAAATGACTAGTAAGCCGACTACTGCAATCCACACAAGTACTGCGATTGACATACTCCATGATAGGCTTTGACCAAAGAAGAACAGCTCACGTAAACCCTCCACCATGAAGCGCATTGGTAACCAGGAGTATATCCAATCACGATAAAATACTGACATCATTTCTGGTGCCATTGCGAGTAGCGGGGCCCCGAAAAATAGTAATAATACGAAGATCGGGATTCCTTTAATCCCAGTAAAGAAAGAACTGCTAAAATCATCATAATAAAACTAAAAGATGTAATCGTTAAAAAAAGTGCTGTGTCCATAAAATCTGGAATGGTAAAGCCGACCATTGAACTTGCAAGCCATGTTAAACCAAAACCAATAATGATGGCTGTCACTAAGCTAATACCTATTTGAACTAATTTCAAAATAAAGCCTTCCTTACGAGTATTGACGGCCGTTTTACTTGCAGCAAAGAATAAAAGAGCTGCAGTTGCTAAACTTCCAATCCATAACGGTTGAAATAGAGACATTGGTGAGTTACCATTTGCACTATTTTCACCTATTTTATTGACAGTTGTTACTACTTTTTCAATTGGAACTGCAACTGTTGCCGCCTGTTTAGCCGTTAACGTCAACCCTTGAGCAGAGAAGCCTTCTAAAATTTCTGACCGCACATTCATATTTAAATTATCTACAATACCATTTAATAGTTGATTGGCCACTGTTGCAGCCGCTGTATTCATCCCTTGGTTTATATAAATTTCAACATTCGGATTTGTCGGCGCAATTGTTCTTAAAGATACCTGCTTAGCACTAAAATCTTTTGGAATAACGAAAGCCGCATAATATTCCTGTTCATCTAATCCTTTTTTCATATCCTCTACAGAGCCTATTTCTACCCATTTAACAACCGGCTCTTCATCGTCTTTTGCAGTTACATTTTGTTGCATCATTTCAACCATTGTTTGCCCCATATTCCCGATGGGAGCATTTATATTTATTCCTCTGAAGTATGTATTAAATGTGCACACTCTCAAAATTTTATTTACAAATGTTAAATTTAGTAAAAATAAAATTGCTTATTTCCAAAAAAACCTGTAAAGTAATTGGAAATAAAGGAGGAATTTGAATGCCAATAGTTTGCATACGTCTCTTCACAACAACGCATCATCATATGAAATAGTCTTGCTATCTTTATTAATTTATTTAATATCGCATAGGAAGACTATTTTTCGTTGAATCGTATAAATAAAGCCGATTAGGAGCTTTATCGTTATACGGTTTTTTTATTTGCCAAAAAAGGAGGACTACTATCAATGAAAAAGATGGATTATCAAAATGTAAGGGGCACACAGGATTTCTTACCTGAGCAAGAGGTTGTACGCCGTAAAGTCCGACGCACTTTAGAAGATACATTTATCGCTTTTGGCTGCAAACCACTAGAAACGCCTATTATTAACTATACCGAGCTCATGGCATCTAAATATGCGGGCGGAGCAGAAATTTTACAAGAAATGTATACATTAAAAGACCGTGGTGAGCGCGAATTAGCACTACGTTATGATTTAACAATTCCCTTTGCTAAAGTCGTTGCCATGAATCCTAGCCTTCCGATGCCATTTAAGCGCTATGAGATTGGAAAAGTTTTCCGTGACGGACCAATCAAGGCAGGTCGTTTCCGTGAATTCACGCAATGCGATGTAGATATCGTTGGTGTCGAATCTCAGGCAGCTGAAGCCGAGCTGCTGATGATGGCAGTAGATGCTTTTAATAAGTTAGACGTGACAATTACTATTCAGTACAACAACCGTAAATTACTTTATGGCATGCTCCAGCTTTTTGAAGTACCACAGGAAAACATGAATCGAGTCATTTTAATATTAGACAAAATGGAAAAAGTCGCTCGCACCACTTTAATAAAGGAATTACAACAACACGACCTTACACCTAAAACATTGCGGTACATCACACAATTTTTAGATGCCGAGCCTACGATTCATTATTTTGAATCCTATACAGCTCAAAACGAATACATTAAACAAGGATTACGAGAATTGAAAGAGCTAACGGATTACTTAATTGCCCTTCGCATTGATGAAACATGCATTTTCAATCCGTTTTTAGCACGTGGTTTAGAAATATACACAGGGACAATTTACGAAATCTTCTTAGCAGACGGTCAAATTACTTCAAGTATCGGGAGTGGTGGTCGGTATGATAATGCCATTGGGGGATTACTAGGAACAGATACTTCTTATGCGACCGTTGGCATATCCTTTGGTCTGGATGTTATATATACGGCTTTTGAGCTTTCAGGAAAAACAAATATGAAGGAACCCGACATCGATATTTATATCATCCCTATCGGAACAGAAAAACAGGCCCTCTCTTTAGCAACAAAATTGCGCATGGATGGCTATCGGGTTGAAGTAGAGCTAAGCAGGAAAAAGGTGCGAAAAGCATTGGATAAGGCAAATCGTAAAGGAATACTAAAGACAATCGTACTTGGTGAGGATGAAGTAAATTCAAATATGTACAAAGTGAAGAATATGGAAAGTGGTTCGGAAGAGCAATTTGCGTTTCAATATTAAATAGCTGGTATTCCCTTTTACGGAAATTCCCCATTTTTTCTAAAGAAGACATGCCTCTATCTACATGCTACCAAAAACTGAATTATAAGTCTATTCTTTATTTTTTACTCATGCGACAATAGACTTGCGCAAATCTTTTCTTAACGTTAAGATCCATTGGAGGTTTTTATGAGGCAAAATATTTATGATAATGACGAATTTTTCAAGAAATACGAAGCAATCCGCGCCCGTAATTACAATTATAACAACTTACTCGAGCAGCCAGGCTTCCGCGCGAATTTGCCTGATTTGCATGGGAAGTCTGTCCTCGATATTGGCTGTGGCTCTGGAGATTTTGCAGCGTTTTGCTTAACGAAAGGTGCAAAAAATGTTTACGGAATTGATATTTCACAAAACATGATTGCACTTGCCAATGAGAAATACAATGATATCCGGTTAAACTTCCAGCAAATTGCTTTTGAAGATGCTATATCCCTTGCTGAAAGTATGGATTTCATTAGCAGCTCACTAGCTTTTCACTACATGGCTGATTTTGGCACGGTTATTCAAAAAATTAGCCGAGCTTTACGAATGGAAGGAGATTTATTATTTTCGATTGAGCATCCAATTATGACGGCCAATAAAGGCAATGCAGATTGGGTTGAAGATGAAGAAGGTCAGCTACTACATTATGCAGTTGATCAGTATCAAGTTGAAGGTGCCCGCACACAAAATTGGCTTGTCGAGGATGTCGTGATGTATCACCGAACCCTTTCAACAATTATAAATACTTTAATCGAAAACGGGCTACAAATCGAGAAAATAATAGAGCCGCTACCAAGTAAAGATGCCGTACAAAAATTACCGAGCTTAGTGAAACAATTCCGTGCTCCCTCCTTTTTAATTATCCGCGCAAAAAAAGTTAAATGAGAATTGAATTACAATCCAATATCTATCAAAATGGTGTGAATTAAAATTCACACCATTTTCAACCTACACCCCAAATCAAAACACGCTATTAACGAATTTAAAAAATAATTGCCTTCCCAAAAAAACAGGTCTATAATCATTTTCATGGCATTTTACTTGTCATTGACAACTATTTTCTGAGCGAGGTTCCCATGAAAATTAACAAACAACTATTTTTCGATTTGATTTTGACATTCCATCCCTTTGCACGACAATTAAATCATTTTCTAGAAACGTATGAACTACGAAGACCAGAATGGGCTATTTTTTACTATTTAATAAATGAACCACATTTGTCCCTTACTGAAGTTGGACATTTATTAAATATGGACCGTGCAAATGTGACACGCGCAATTAAATATTTAACAAAAATCGATCTTATTGAATTGCAGCCTTCTATAATCGATCGCCGAAAAAAAGAAATTTTCATTACCGAAAAGGGATATCAAGTTTATGAGGTACTGCAGCAAAAAATAACACAATTTGAAAATGAATTAGTTGAAGGGTTTTCACAGGAGGAACTTGAAATTACACAACGAACTCTTGAAACTATTCGACATCGTTTATTAGAGAAAGAGTAGGTGACTAATTTGAATGAACAAAAAGAACCGTTATGGACAAAGAACTTCGTAACGATTGCACTTATTAACTTTATTATTATCGTCATTTTTTACTTGTTAATGGTGACGATCGCTTCTTATGCAGTACAAGAATTTGATGCTTCAGCTGCACAAGCTGGTCTTGTATCGGGAATCTACATTGTAGGGGCACTTATCGGGCGACTTATTACAGGTCGCATTATTCAAAGTGTCGGTGCAAAAAAAATATTAGTAATAGGACTTACACTATTCGTCTTTACACTGCTTCTTTATTTCATCCCAGCAGGTATTACTGTTTTACTTGGCATACGTCTTTTAAATGGGATTGCGGTAGGGATTGCTTCCACAGCAACAGGTACGATTATTGCACAAATTTTACCGATGGCACGTAAAGGAGAAGGTATTGGCTACTATAGTATGAGTTCCACTCTTGGTACTGCTGTTGGACCATTTATCGGACTTTTGCTTATTCAGCAAACAACCTATTTTATCATTTTTACAATGTGTGTTGTACTAGCCGTTATTTCACTTGCTGCTTCCTTCACAACAACAATTTCTCAGCAACCAAAATTAGAGAATACTACGCAAAAAGACTTTCACATTTCACAATTTATTGATCTTAAAGCGTTGCCAATCGGTATTCTAATCATGTTATATGCACTTGGTTATGCAGGCATTTTATCATTTATTAACTTCTTTGCAGAGGAGCGAGATGTTGTAGCCGCTTCTAGCATGTTCTTCCTCGTTTATGCAATTGCACTTCTAGTAACACGTCCATTTACTGGTCGATTAATGGATGCTAAAGGCGCTAATATTGTCATGTATCCAGGTATTGTTTTATTTGGGATGGGTTTAATTTTATTAAGTACAACTCATTCTTCATTTACATTATTACTTGCAGGAGCAATTATTGGGGTCGGCTATGGCAACGTTGCTTCGACATTCCAAGCACTTGCGATTAAAGTAACAACACCTGAAAAAATGGGATTGGCGACATCAACCTATTTCATTGGTCTCGATATCGGACTTGGCTTTGGACCTTATTTCCTTGGCTACTTAGAACCAATGGTTGGCTACGGAACACTCTATTTTTCACTTGGTATTTTTATTTTCTTCTTTTTACTTTTATATTATTTTTTACATGGACGAAAAGACCATCTACTAACATAATAATAGAAAATAAAACGTTATCATTTTGAATTATCAACATGATAACGTTTTGTGATTAATGACATCTTCTTATCTTTATAGATTCTTTTTAAAACAAATAATTCGATTTGCTTCTTCAAAGCCTAACTTCAAATGCATTGCTGCACTAGCGAGATTCGTTAATTCGCAATCACTTGCAAACTCTATACAACCCTTTTCTTTTACCCAGCCTTCACAGGCCTCGACTAACTGTCGTGCAGTCCCTTTATTTCTAAATGTATCCTTTACATATAAGCCTTCTAAATAGCCGACTGGACTCGAATCAGTTCCTTCTACATAATCGTAACGCAATTGACACTGGGCAAATCCAATTGCCTCTTCTTGATCATAAGCTAACACAATAAAAGCATCTTCTTTAGAAATGAATTGCTCCATCTCCTTAATAAAATCTGATAATTCATTGTCTGGCCAAAGTAATAACGCCAATTCGGCTGCTTGTTTTGCATCCGATATATGAGCTTCCTTTAACATGGATAATCCTCCTTACAAAATTTCATCGTAAAACGGTTATACTTTATTCAACTTCAGAAGTTCACTTTTCACAATGCTTTGTAATTCTCGGAAATCTTCTATTATAAAATCTGCCGCCGCTAGCTCCTCTTCTTGGGCAAAATCAAAACGCACACCAATTGAAGTGAAACTATTATCTACGGCTGCCTTAATATCTGACGAGCGGTCCCCTATAACAAAACCACAACCAATTTGATTTTCTTGCTTAACCAAACCAACAAGCTCCGATTTATTACCTGATGCAATCAGGTCAATGCTATACACCGATTTAATCCATTGATCTAGCCTATAGTATGTAACAATCTCCTGTAAATACGCAGTTTGCCCATTACTCGCAATAAACAGCGGGTATTTTTCTGAAAGCTGCTCGAGTGTATTCGCTACCCCTTTATAGAGGGCACCCTTCCCCTGCTTAATGAGCTCAATTAACGCTTGCTGGAAAAAGCTATTACTATCATTATGCTGATCGATCGAATGCATCGGGCACAGCGCTTCCCATACAACGGATAACGGAACGCCCATTATTTCACGATATTGCTCAATCGGTGTTTCACCTTTCCATTGCCCTTTAGCTCGCAAATAATCAAATGTCGCTTCTAGTGCTGGCTCCAATATTAAATTTGTTTGAAAAAGCGTGCCATCCATATCAAAAATGATTGCCGATTTCATGAGAATTCCCCTTTTTTCAAAAAAGGACGTACTAAACATGCCCTTTTAAATACTTTATAAATTTTTGATTTGCTCCCATTCTTCGCGTAGCATACCCATACGAATCGAGTCATAGTATTTACCTTCGTAATAACGCACTTTGCGAATACGCGCTTCCATTTGCATGCCAAGCTTTTCACCAACACGAATCATCCGTACATTTCCTGACCAAGTCGTGAAGCCTACCCGTACAAGGGGCATCGTCGTGAACAGCCGATTCATCCATAACTTTAATGCAATTGTTCCTAGACCCTTCCCCCATGAATGCGCTTCATGAAAAACGATACCCATCTCTAGCCATAAAGACGGCTCATGTTCCCAATAATACGAGACAATCCCGCAAACCTTTTCTTCTACTTCAATCGCCCATATATGTTCTTGTCCTATCCACCTTTCACCGTTTGGCAAAAATTCTTCATACGTTTTTGATGTATGTGGATAGTACGGTGCATCCCATTTTTTCCACTCAGGCTGTTCTTCCTTATAAATAAGCTCCCAAAGACGTGGTAAATCTGCTTTTTCAATTGGACGAATCGTCACGTATTGTTGTGTATACATAGAGTTCCTCTTTTCAATTGTACTTTTTGTGTTCCGATTGAAAAGAACATTTACTATTACTTTTCAATCACCGTCATTGTCTGTTTCATCATCTATCACTCCCTAACAATTATTACCATTATTATACCTTCCGAAATGGAAATAACAACCTAATTAATCACTTACTTCACATGCAATACCATGCGAATTGTCTTTAATATATGGCCTGCAAAATCTTCATCAAATTCATTTACGACTTCAAATCCTTTTGCTTTATAAAACTGCTTACCAATTTCATTTTTTGATTCAACATTAATATATATTTTAGTAGGCTGGAGCTCTTTGCAGCCATGAGCAAGAAGTGCAGATCCAATGCCCCTGTTTTGCACCGCTGGATCTAAATAAATAGCGCCAAGCTCTACTTCCCCTGTTTCTTTTTTGTTAGAAAAATTTGCGAAGCCAACGATTTCCCCTTCCTGCTTCGCGATATAAAAAGGCGTCTCAGTCAATCTTTTTAGCAGCCTCTCCTCATTGTAGGCCATTGCCAAAAAATCATTTTGTACATGAAGTGGAATAATCCCTTCATATGTTGCATGCCAGCTTTTTGTTGCAATAGTTTTCACTTTTGGAATATGTAATTCAGCCATTCTAATAATTTTCATATAGTCCCTCCATATTTATGCCCACTGTTTTATCTTCAAGCTTTTAGATGATTTACCTGATTATATTCACCGACTATCCACTTTTCATGATTAAACTGCAAGTAAGATATACATGCATTTTTTAATATTGTTCTCCCTGAACCAATTGCGTTGTTTGTTAATGCAGCTAAAATTGCATTAATGACTGCACCATGGGCGACGACGATTATTTTTTTAGCTTTTTTTTGCTCATGAATAAGCGATAAGGCTTGGAAAACCCGAGTTGTTAAACGTTCCCTTGATTCTTGATTTGTATAATTTCCTTCAGGGAATTTAATCGTTCGTTCTTCTTTAGTAAGTCCTTCTGCGTCTCCGTAATGCCGTTCAATCAGTTCTCTCATTTCAATAAGAGGGACATTTAATTGTTTAGCAATAACTTCAGCTGTTTGCTTCGCCCGTAGTAACGGACTCGTAAGGACTAGTTCATAAGGAAGCTGTTTTAAAAATTCGGCACAGCAATTTGCCTGTTGTATTCCAACTTGATTTAATGGTATATCCGTATGTCCCTGTAATCTTCCTTCTTTATTCCAATCTGTCTCACCGTGTCTAACTAAACAAATTTCCATTTAACCAGTCCTTTCTTTATAAACTTTTAATCCCCAAAATCAACTTCACCGCATTTCGAGCTTTTCTTGATTTTTTCAGGCCTTCTTTTGAATCCAGAATGACGACACGTTTGCCTATCCAAACTCGTATATAACAAGATAGATATTTAATCGGTCCTACTATGCCCTTTTGTTCATATTCGGTTCCGTCTTGTTGTTCGATTTCAGTTCTTAATAGCCATCTATTTCCTACACCAAATTCAACGAACTTCAATGATTTTCCTCCTGTACAACTTTTGCAAAAATATTTACATCATGCGCCTTATCATTTTGATAAATATACTTTTTTAATACCCCTTCTTTTTCAAATCCTTGCTTCATTAATAATTGATTAGAAGCAACGTTTTCGATAAAAACAACGGCACCAATACGTGTTAGCTTCAATTCTTGAAAACCATAATCGACTACTTTTTGTAAAGCCTCTGATATATAACCCGCTCTCCAAAAATCCGGATGAATTTCATAGCCAACTTCTGCTTTTCTATGCATCGGTGACCAGAGATTAAAACCGATTGTTCCAATGATGCCTTTCGTCCCTTTCCTTTCAATGCCCCAGCGTATACCTCTTTTATGAAGAAAACCCGTTTCAAATCCTTCAATTAACTTCTTCGCTTGATCGATTGTTTCAAATGTGGGAATTCCATAATATTTCGTTACTTCATCTAATGAAAAATAAGAAAAAATATGCTCTGCATCTTCTAAAACAATTTCCCTTAAAATTAATCGTTCCGTTTCTAAAGTTGGAAACATATTATAAGCTCCTCTCAATTAGTTATTTTTAATAAAAAATAAGCCATCATTTAAAACGTTGCTGCTTTAAATAATGGCTTACTGTTTTTATATTAAACGGTTACTGCACTGCTATCTGCGACGACAATTCGTCCGTTACTTGTCTTTAATTTAATTGTATGTTCTTTTGTTCCACTTTCATAGCTAGTTGTTTTTTCATCATATATTGAAACAGACCCCCAGCTTGTATTCGTTAATATTGTAACATCTTCAAGCTTTCCAGGACTACTTAGCATAATACGCCCATTATCTGTTTTTAATTCAATTGGATGCGTCGCTTTTTCAAGTTCGGCTTCAATTCGGCCATTATCTGTTTCAAGCTCCATGTCATCTGTTGTACAATGTTCGATAACGATTCGCCCGTTATCTGTTTTTGCCTTTACATTCTGTACGTTAACATTTGATAACACTATTCGGCCATTATCCGATTCTGCTCTTACTGTTTCTCCAATTAAATTTTCCAATACAATGCGACCATTGTCTGCTTCGATATTAACATGCCTTACTTCTGCATTCATCACTTTAATCGAGCCGTTTCCGCTTGTAATTGTCATACGTTCATACTGTTTTCTTGGTAAATGCAGCACGACATTTGCACTGTTGAACGTACCTTTCACAAATATAAATAAAAAACGGAATGTTTTCTCTCTACGTCGGGCCTTCACTACAAGGGTATCATTTTCAATAACCATTGTTGCATCCGTTAAATTTTCTTTATCCTTCACTTCTATGAATGCATTCTGAGCATCTGTAGGAACAATACTAAAATTCACATCATCCACATCTGCTCGAATATGTTGATACGGCACCGCTGACTGTGCATCTGATAAGGAGATGGCATCTGTGAAATCTTTTTCATCATATGCAGCCATTAATTCTTCTGCAATTTCTTCTATACTTCCTAATGCTTCTATAATTTCCTCTGTCGTTTTTCCTTCCGCACGACCATTTTCAAAGTATTCCTCAAAGTCTCGTCGAATATCATTTCGTTCATTTTGCTGTAACTTCATTAATTGATTATCAAGTAAATCTAAAAATTGCTTTTCATTCATTTTTTATTCGCTCCCTTGAATTAATTTGTTTACACCAGTAATAAAACTTTCCCATTCTGCCTTTAAGTTCTTTAGTTCTTCAATACCTTGCTTTGTAATTTGATAATATTTCCGAGGTGGTCCTTCCGATGATTCTTTTAAATACGTTGTAAAAAAGCCATCGTTTGTAAGCCTTCGAAGTAGTGGATAAACTGATCCTTCAGAAATTTCTATTTGTGTAGAAATGGCTTGAACAAGCTCATAACCGTACATATCCTTCTTCTCTAAAAGCGACAAAACACAGAGGTTAAGTACGCCCTTTTTAAATTGTGGGTTCATAAAATCACCTCACTACTGTTTTATATACAGTAGTGTATAAAACACTATTGTTCATTGCAAGGTACTAATCGTAAAAATAATCCTAATTTTAAGAAAAATTTCTTGAAATTAGGATTACTCTTCCTCATAAACGGTTCACGGCTTCTTTCTCGCCTTCACAATAAATGTCGTCGGGAAATGACTTGCTTTATGTAATGAATAATACGTCTCTGAATAGGGAATATCCTGCCCTTTCTTCCCTTCTGAAATATCACTTTCTATTAATTCTACAAGCTCAAAGTTTGCTTTTAAAAGTGCATTGATGAAGGTTGCCATTTTATATTTTGGAATCATCATTGGAGCATCCTCACCTTTAAAGGATGTCGTTTCAATATATCCCTCTTGTTGATAAGAGCCGGTTAAATAAAATTGATGCTCCCTACATTTAATTTGTGAATAGTATGGGTGCTCCCAGCTAAATACAAATTCCCCACCCGGCTTTAAGTAGCTGTGGATTAGTTGAAAAGTTTGTGTTAAATCGTTTGACCAGCCAATCGCATAGATGGAGAACACAAGGTCAAAATAATTTTTTGGTAAACCAATTTCCTCTTCCATTGGTGCTGTAAATAGTTTGGCCTCTATTCCATTTAACGTTTGTGTCGCAATTTCTTTTTGAGCTGCTGAAAAATCAACACCCCATAGTTCAGCTGCCCCGTTTTCTTTCATATATAGGAGAGAATGACCGCTTCCAAAGCCGATTTCTAATACTTTTTTATTTGTACAGGAGCCGATCAAATGGAGCTCCTGTTCCGTTTGTGAATATGGACCATAGCTTGGCAAAGCATCTACCCCATTAAAATGCTTTGCGACGATATTCCAGCTTGTTTGATTATTTTCAATTGCTTTCTTCATTTTTTACCGGCTCCCTATCTAACGTATGTCTTTACAAACCTGTAGTAAAATTATCGAAGTGCGTAGACTTGCCATTTACTGTTACAGCAATCATTTCTTGCACAGGATCCCTCTCCAAAATATAAACATGTTGCTTCAATGGATGTTTATCTTCATCTTGTACTTCGAACTGAATAGTCAATGTACGGTCTGTAAATACAACATTGCCTGTAACTATGCCGCTCGAATGAAATACAACATAATACGAGTTTTCATCTTTATAAATTAATTGAAGAGTATTGTCTGTATTTATTGTACTTTGAACGTTTTTAGGAACATTTTCTATTTCACTAAAGCTTAATGTCGAAGAATTGCACCCTGTTAATAGAAATAAGGTAAGCAATCCTAAAAATAAAATACGCCTCATCATTCATCCTCCTTTATTAACTGCAGGGCAAATTCCCCACAAATTAGAGAGTCCTATAAGTCGAGTTGAGAAAAATAAATATCCGCCTTTCTTTTATCTCTTCCTATACTCATAAAGGTACATGCCTTTGTAAAACACCGTGAAGCCATCTTCAATCTGATCGATTTGCTCTTTACTTATACCAAATGAAAAATCTGAGTTTGGGCCACTACCAGTTTGCCCAGCATCAATTGACTCGTCTAATGCGTTTATTAGCTCAAATTCTTGCCCAGTTGAATAGCTCGTAATTGACCCGTCTGAATTTAAAATGCCATTGTATAAAAAATTCCCTCTTCGATAAGGCAAGGCATAATCTGTCGTAAAGCTAAAATACACATCATCATCTCTTCGAATGATATGTTCTAAAATAATTTTCGTGTTGTACTGTTCATCCAATACAATATTCAAATTTTTTTCCTCACCATCTCTTAGCTGAAACAATTCCTCTTCAATGTATAACTTGATTGGTTTGTTTTCCTCGATAATTTCCAGTTCATAGCCTTTAAGCTTCGAAACATTATTTAAAATTGCACGTGATGAAAAAAAGAAAGAATAAATAAAATAAATGCCACCTATTAGAACTAGTGCAATTAATAAGTTCCTTCTTAAATTTTTCAATTTACACCCCTCCACTTACCATATATAGTAAATTAAATATGTATGGTTTAAAATAGGCAATACGAATCTCTCTAAGACATATATTTACTTTCGCCATTATTAAAATTAGAAAACCACTTGAAGTTTATGAATCTCCATTCTAAAAATGACGCCAATAAGCAACATAAACTAAAAACAACCACCTGCCCAAAAATGGGTAGATGGTTGCTACGAAAGGAATTATTTACATTTCATTTATTAATTTGGCATTTGCTGGTGCAACGATTGCTTCCATTCCAGTTGCTTTATAGCTCACACGATAGTCAGCGTCTTTTTTATAATTTTTTTGTTCAAATAAAAACTCTCCGTTCTTATTTAATGACGGTGTATAAATAACATCATAATGGAATTGAATATTTGTCGCATCACTTGGCATATCCGGAGCGGGCGTAAACCCATCTGGTATTTCATCAGTTACATATCGATAACTAAAGGAAATATTATTTTCCTCTTCCTTAGTAAAAAGTTCGTACCTAAACCTTTGTGACTCATACCCATCATAATATGTTGTAAGTCTTTGCTTCTCTGTAAGTGGAAGATTCGAAATGGCATCCTTTGCTAATTGTTTAATATCCACTTTGTTCACCTCTTGCCCACCCTCATCATAAACGGTCAGCACACCATCTCCTTGATCCACTAAAAGAGCGTGCTCAAAAGGAATTGCAATAGAATTAGTTGTCAAATTCACATCATATTGTTTAGAAATAGTATTTATTTCTCTACCAGAAAGCTCATCTTGAAGCATATATTTTAACTTCCCAATCCCTAATGAAGGTGTAATAAATGCAATTACTAAACTTAACATAACAAGACCTATCTTTTTCGATACGCTTGCTTGATTTTTAATAAAAATGATCGGGATGCTTATGATTAACGTAAAGCCCACTAAATATATATGGGCAAAAAACGCAGCTAGCCCTAGCTCATCCTCTATATAATAATTGAAATACACGACATGCCCTAGTAAAAATATAACTAGCATTCGTATTAATGTATGTTTCATCTCGTTATCCTTTCTATTGAGAAGTACTAGATCTCAATACAGCTCATAACTTAGTAGGAATACTAGTTGCAAACTATTAATATATGGGAAAAATAATAACATATCTCACTCTTCCGCGCATCGATTATATAGTTAAAGCATAGGTTTAAAGAAATACGATTCCCAATTAAAATACAAAAAGACACAAAACCTTGTTAAAGATTTGTGCCTTTTGCATTTATTTTCTAATGATATTAAAATTATCTGCAAGCAATAGCCAGTTTTGTGGGAAGGGTAAGCCTAATTTCCAATAAGCAATGCCTCGAAGATTGTATCGTTTTATCAGATTAAACTTTGCTTGAATTGATCTCGCATCCTCAAACCATACGATGTGCTGAACTCCTTGCTCATTTACATAGTAAAAGTATGGTGCTTGGGCAATTAAATCATATTGAATCGCTGCATTATTTTGCTTTGCAATTTCTATAGCACGTTGAGGACTGAGTGCCTCTGCTCTAGTTTGACCTTGTATAAATGGTAACGGCCAATCATAGCCATATAAGTTTTGTCCCATCATAATTTTACTTGCAGGCATAACCGACAATGCGTAATTAACAACCTTTTCAACCTCATTAATTGGCGAAACTGCCATTGGTGGCCCTGCAATATAGCCCCATTCATAGGTCATTAACACAACAAAATCTAATATTGCACCAAGCGCTTCGTAATCATGAGCTACTTGCCATGGACCTTGCTGTGCTGAGCTCGTTTTCGGAGCTAATGCAGCAGAGACTAAAAATCCTTCAGGGTGGAATTTTTCAACAGCTTTCCTTAAAAAATCAGCATAGGCTTCTTTTTGATCTGCCGGCAACGCTTCAAAATCAAAATGTATATCCTTCACATTCCCTAACCGTTTTGCCTCGATTAGGATATTGTTTAATAGTTGTTCTTGTACCGCGCTACTTTGTAAAATATCTCTCCCTAAATTTCCACTAAAGCTACCTTCCTCTAAGTTCGTTACTACCATCGATACAACTGCTTGCGCTTGTTCAGCGATTTGCGGAATTGTACCAGACGGAGGGGGCTTTAATGTCCCATCACGTCTTGCTTCATAGCTAAATAAAGCTAAATACGTTAAAAATGGGCTTGCTTCCATTGCTTGGTTGAGCACTGCCTCACTTACTGTAGTACCTCGTGGCTCAATATAAGCAAGTGATTCCGCACTAGCTTTCATTAGAGGAGGGATATACAGCCTTAACCCAATCGGTAAAATTTGATTTGGATTTAAATTATTAATTTGCGCTAACGTTAAGTAATTTATATGGAATCGTTGCCCGATTAACCATAGGCTATCCCCTGGTTGCACCATATAAAAGCTCCCATAAATCGGTATAACAAGCGCTTGACCAACGACAAGTCGATTCGGATCAGGAATTTGATTTGCTTCTACAATATCTTCAACTGACGTGCCATATGCATGCGCAATTACCCACAAAGACTCTCCCGGCGACACTACGTGTATTTGAATAGCCTTTCCTCCTATCATCTACAATCCCTACAGTTTATGATGATGATTAAAGAGACATGTTAATGTAGGTGGAAATTTCTATTCTTTCATAGCATGAGGCTGCCATCTAGTAAGTTATTTCCCTTCATAACATTCTCCTTCTAACTTCAAATTTCGATCCTCACTTGCATATCCATCCAATAAGGTGGATTATTGGGAGCAATGAGATGGGAATGGCGACTAATTGTAACTTTTGCGTTTGACAATGGGAATGTGCCTTCTTTATTGCTAAATATATAATTCAAATCTACCGAATAATATTTATATTTTGCGTCTTCCATATAACAAGACACTTCATCTGCCTTTAATGCATCTATTCCAAACGACTGTAAAAAAGCTATAAGCCCTTTGTTTTTAACTATATTGTCTGCATAAAAACGACAGTGATCACAGATACAAAAGTCAGTACTACCGATTTTTGGTTTTTTTGCATACAGTTGCTCATTTAATTCTAGAATACTCATTTTACATTTCTTCCTTACTTAGATTCAGATCCATCTTCTCTATCACAATCCCTTCATTCGTAGTATTTATGACAACATCAAATTGTTCCCTATAGGGGTGCATAAAAACTTCATATTGAATGCGCCGTTCTTCATGAGACTGACGTAAATAGTCGATATTCATACCGCGCTCGTTAGTATCACGTTCTGATCTTCGTTTAAATTCTGTATCTCCATCTGTATAAAAGTAAATTGTAATATCAAAATACTTTGGCTGAAGGAAAGCAACACTCATACCTTCTACAATTGTTAACTGGTTTTGTGCAGAGATGAGCGTTCTTTCCAAATACGGCACATCTATCGTATAAAAATCTACACCCTCTCTTATCATACGTACATCTCTTTCTAACGATGGTAAATGGTGTGCACCAGGGTGGCAGGCGGTCATTTTAAATGAATGGGGTTCATTTTCATATGTATACTGAATAATCGTTTTTTTACGAATTGTCGAATCTACGATATATGGATCGGTGTTAATATAATTTACTTTATGTGGCTCAAATTGCTCAATCAGCTCTGACACAAATGTCGTTTTACCTGCAGCACCATGCCCTGAAACGCCGATTATGACTGGCTTTTCTGACTTGAAAACCCACTCCCTTATATTTTTTGTAAGTTGCTCTAGCATTTCGTAATCCCCCATTTCTTCTCTTTCTCCTAAAACTAACGCCAGCCTTCAATAATAATTGGTAGCTCCAGTAGGTCCTGAACAATCGCATCTGCTTCTACATTGTCCCATTGAAAATCTTTTTTCCAGACAGCTTTCATTCCCACATTTCGAGCAGCCTTCACATCATTTTCAGGATGATCGCCAATAAAAACACATTCATTCGCTACAAGATTTAGCTTATTTAATGCTCGATGAAAGATTTGTGGGTCAGGCTTTTTCATCCCTTCCCATTCGGACACTATAATTGTGTCAAAATATTTTTCAATTCCTAATGCCCTCACATTATCCATTTGAAATTGTCCATAGCCGTTCGTAATCATTCCTAAAACAATCCCACTATTTATCAATTGCTCTAGCATCAAAATTAAATTAGGGAATGGAACACAGCTATTTTTAAATTTATTCAAATAATCTGCAAGTAACTGCTCCGATGTGATGGTTGTCATGTGAAATTCATCCACTAGTTGCTTATATACTTTATCTTTCCACACATACCCTCGTTGATCTAAATGAATAAAACGTGACGTAAATGTTTCTTTTGGAATATGATTTAGTTGTTCAATTAACCGATCATATTGCGTTTCAATGAAATGCTTAACAGACTCATCTCGATTTAACAACGTACCATCTAAATCAAATAAAACAGCTTTTATCATTTGTAAGCTCCTTTTCCTCTAAAATTGAGCAATCCGTAGCAATCTTTCATCAAAGGAAATTGAATGTTGTTCATTTAAAGTTTTTAAAAATAAATCTCCTAAACCATTTGCAGCTTTTAAAATTCCTTCTCCATCTATAGCTATTGGATATGTCTTTAACATTGCCTCCATAAATTGTGTGTCTAGAGTTTCATAAGCCTTAAATTGGTGTAGCTTCTTCTTCTCATTGAGTACTTGAACATCTAATGTAAATCCACGTACTAGCATTTTTATAGCGTAGACAAAATTTCCCCTTGCTACTTCAATCTTTAGCTTTCTGAAGTGGTAATAATATTCAAAGACAACATCATATTGCAATTTATAAGGGGTAGGCTGTGCCTGAAATTTTTCATTTTCAATCTGCATTTTAGTCTCAACTTTCCCTGTACGGTCAAAAATAATTTGCCACAATGGTGATTTTACATTTAATAAATGTGTCGGTAAAATCGATATATCCATCTCTAGTCCATTTTCATAGAAAGGTATAAGTAAAAAAATCTCTTCACTAAACTTACCTTCCTTTATATAAAAAGCACCCATCCCACTTAATAAGTTTATAATTTCTTCCTTTGCCTCGTGTGCATCTCCTTGAATGGCAACCATTAAATCAATATCTGAATAGCGATCTTTATAACCCTTCATCCCCGACCCAAGTTGAATTATCCCTTCAATTTTTTCAAGACGTCTTAATTTTGAGGTTACTTCCGTAAAATACTGATCTCTTTCTAGTGAACTATACATTTTATCATCTCCAGAAGGTTTATTTGACATAAAATTATGATAATTAAAACAGCGATGGTAATTGGTATTTTTAAACATTTTATAAAATCTTAACGGAAATCAAATTATTTGAGAATAAATTTTTCTTTGTTTCGTTAGCGTTTGCAAAATGCCTCGGCTCTTCCCCTTGCACTAGCATTGTCAGAAAATTTGAGCACACTCGTAGCAGCCATCATCGTTACCCAAATGATAGTAGTTTTTGTTGGAGAGCTTGTTTATATTCACCTTGTACCTCGGGTGATTTTACGGGAATAATAAGTTTTAATTAATTTTGTTTAAACAAAATTAAGCCCTGCATTCATTCCATTTAAGTAGTCATGCAGGGCCTTCTTTAATTTTATAAATCCTGAGATAACCGAATCATATCTCTACATTGAATGTCATTTTCAAAAATTTCTTCTTCGTAATGTCTAATGAAAAAGTCGATATCTACTCCTGTAATTCTAAACCCACATTTTTGATAAAGTGCAAGCTGACCAATACTTGAATTGCCCGTGCCAATTTCAATTGTTTTGAATCCCTCTACCTTGGCTTTTTGTACGGCATGCATAACTAACATCTTCCCTATACCTTTCCCGTGATGTTTTTCTGCGACTGCAACATTCACTAACTCAACCGTTTCAGGCCTTGTAGGAAGTAATACATAAACGCCGATTACCTCATTATCCATCTCTGCAATAAAGCAATCGCCTCGATTCACATACTCTTCCACAATCTTTATAGAAGGATCCGCTAGTAATAGTAAATCCATAGGTGGGATTTCATTTTTATTTAGTATTCGAATATCCATGTTGTACTCCTCTCTTAAATCGGTTGTTTTCAGCCAAACGTTGTAGAGTAATCAACTCCCTTTCCCATTATAATGAAAAAAAGGGGGATGTTTATGAAACAGTGGACAGAAACATTACATATTGCTCAATTTCGTATCGCACGACCAACGGATAAATTAGAGGAAATAGAACGTTTTTATTGTGAAGGTGTTGGTCTTACAAAAATCGGCGGTTTTGAAGGACATCGCGGTTACACTGGCATTATGATTGGCTTACCAGATGCCTCGTATCATTTAGAATTTACGCAGCATGTTGATGGAAGTCCATGCCCTGCACCGACAGAGGATAATCTACTCGTTTTTTATATGCCCGATCTCTCACAAGTTCAGGCTGTACAATCTCGACTTGCTCATATGGGCTATCCTGTAGTCTCTCCAGAAAATAAATACTGGGCGGAAAAAGGTGTGACAATTGCAGATCCAGATGGTTGGCGTATAGTGTTAATGAACACTGAGGGGATTTAAAAAAGCTTCCCGATAAAAAATATAGCCACGAACTGTCCTTTTTTAACACTTTGTGGCTTCCTCGTTATTTAAATTACATTTCGTATTCTTGGAGCATGAGCCTAATAACTTTTTCAAGTCTATTCTAGTGTAAGTTTTATCGTAGGTGCTACCATCTGTACGGTAGTAAATTGCGGTTTTTAAATACGGTCGTGATATCGCATTGTAGCCATGTTTATTAATAAGCCTTATCATTTTGGGATTTTCAATAGGGTCTACACTTACAAATATCTCTAAAAAATATAAATCTCGTGCGATTTCTTCTCTATATTTTATTAAAGCTGAACCTACACCATTCCCTCGGAACTCTTCTTTTACATAAAGATCACTTAACTTAGGAGCTAAGGCACCTTTTATTTTGAGAACTCCAAATCCTAATAGATGATATTCATCTTCTGCAATGACAAGGTATATTTCTTTCTTTTCTTGTAGCTGTATATAACGGGAAAATAAATCCCGATTATTTCTGATACTACATAGTTTATTTAAATCTTTCACACAAGCTAGCCTAATGTTGTATTTCACAAATCATCCCCACCATCGACTTACATTTTGTTTATTCCCATGTTTGATCCAGCTTATCTGCATAAAATTGAATTGCTCTATTATACTTCTGAATATTGAGGTCAGAAGTAGTATTGGCAATAGTATTTAGTAGAATATTCATTGATTCCTGGTGCTCATTTAAATTGTACAACGTCATGGAATAAAACACTTGTAATGCATGGTTATTCGGGAATCGTTTTATTCCCTCTTCTAGCACTGCTTTTGACTTCTCATATTCACCTATCGTTCTAAATGTACTACCTAATCCTAAATATGCATTTTCTAAATCGGATTCTTCTAAATCACCTTGAATCGCTTTTTCATAGTATGGTACGGCTTTTTTTTCTTCCCCTAAAACATCAAAGCTCCAGGCACACTGATAATGCAAGTAAGCATTTTGTGGATTGAGTTGAGCCAGCTCTACAAATAACTCATTCGATTCCTTAAGGCGATTTTCTTTTCTTAAATCTAGAGCTACCTTAAATTTTTCTTCTGCTGACATTGTTACACCCCCTTTATTGAACTACTTTTATGTTGTATCATTAAAAACTCCTCTAAATTTGGTGATTGATTATATTTAATAGCTGCTTGCTTATCTTTTTCAATAATCGTCTTCGATAGATCAATATTGTTTATACTAGCAATGGCTACTGCGTAATGAATAACATCTGCTAGTTCCTTTTCTAATGAAGCGCTCACCGTATTGGATTTTCGCCCTTCTAGCTGATTTAAGACCTCTGCAACCTCACCCATCTCCTCTACTAATTTCATAAATAGACCTGATGAAGTACCATTTTGTTTATATTTTAATAATAAGTAGCTCTGTAGTTCTTGAAATGTTAATTGCTTCATAGTTAACCCTCATATTTAAATTTATTTTTTTTAAAATTACTTTCTCTGATTTGGAATTTAAACCTTTACTCGATATAAATTCGAATCCAATAATTTAAGCATCCCTTTCACTTCCCCAATATTACTAATACTTACTTGATTTCCGACTTGTCTCGGACATTCTGTTACATACATTTGTATTGACTCGATTTGCATGAAGTGCTGTTGAAACTCCGTACATACAGGGCCTTGAATAACATATTCTTCGTCTGCTATTTTTACTTTTAAAAAGGTACGATGAAGTGCTTTATTATTAAGTAAAGTAATATTCATTGGATCAAAACCTGTTATCTTTATTGCACCTTCAACAAATAATTTAACCCCTGGTAATTTCTCGAAATCATCGAATGATTTTTTCCTTTCGCTTATTACGTTTTGTATTATTTCATTCACTTCTCTTGCATTCTCAGGAAGTGCTATTGGTACAGCATAATAATTAGGGTAAATTTCTTTGAAAAAACTATATACATCTAATTTTGATTTCATAAATTCAACTTTCCAGCTTTCTGAAATCTTATCTAGCAATAAGCAAATAAATAAGCCGGAACTATAGCAGCTTCGCCTAATATTCAGCTGGCTAGCTTCACTATCAAGTAACATGGAAACATATTGGTCAAGAGAGTTTTGTTTATTTTTTTGTACATCCTTTAAAGCCTGATATTCTACATAAAAAGCTGGGCCTTCTACTGTTTCAATCAAATTTTCGTATTCTACATACTCTGGAAATAACCTTCTTCTTTTTTCCCGAATTTCAATAAATTCATTTATATACTGGGCTTGCATCTGTAAATCTTCAGCAATAAATGCTTCATAAAGATTCGTTCTCTCCAGAATACGGAGTTGAATATTATTAAAATCAATCGGATAGGTAAATCCACTAATTTCATTCGGAAGGCGACTTTCATTTAAGAGATATTGGAAACCATGAAATGATTCATGAACAATTACTGAATATATTGTTTCATACGAATCACATAATCTTGTATCAACAATCGCTGTTGGGACACCTTCAAATATAATACACGTACACGCTTGAAATTCAGATGTTTTAACTAGTTCTATGTATGGTTGGTCCTTATAATTTGGATGATTAAACAAATAAACTTTTTCACTATCATAAATCGCAAAAGCAACTTGCTCGAAATGATCCCAATAACTATTTAACTGTTCTGTTGGCAAATAATTTACTATTTTAGATACGATACTTTGCATAAAATGCCTCCCTTTCAATGCAAAATGTTTACATAAACCTAATTTAATTATCCAATAATTCTCAATATTTTTATAGCTAAAAATAAAAAACCATCTCCTTATGAAAATTATTCAAAAAAGAGATGGTTTGAGCTTGATTTTGCACCTTTTTAATTATCTAAATCAAAATACATGTACCGGACACTTCCCTTCAAATTGGCGATAGGCAAAATGGTTAGTAGGACCGAAACCATGCCCAATATTCAACGGCTCTTGGATAGCAAGATGGACAAACTTTTTCGCTTCAATAATTGCGTCTTTTAAATTTTGTCCCTTTGCTAATTGAGCAGTTAAAGCGGCCGAGAAGGTGCAGCCTGTTCCATGTGTTTGTTTTGTATTTATTCGTTCGGTCTCTAGATGAAAAGGAGGCTCGTTTAAAGTAAATACTGAATCCTTAGCCATTGCTCCATCTAAGTGTCCACCCTTCATCACAACACAGGAAACGCCTAACTTTAAAATTTGTTGAGCGGCTTCGTAAACATCTTGTTCTGTTCTAATTTTCATCCCTGTAATGACTTCTGCTTCCGGGATATTCGGTGTACAAACTGTTGCTAACGGCAGTAAATTTTCCTTTAATGCTTCAACGGCTTCTTTTAATAACAAGCTTTCTCCACCCTTTGCTATCATCACAGGATCAATAACGAGTGGTATTTGATATTTTTTTAAAATAGTTGCAACAGCTTGAATAATAGAAGCATCGAAAAGCATGCCTGTTTTAATTGCTTTTATATTAATGTCCTCAAGAACGGCACATAATTGCGCTTCTACAAATGCGGTGTCTACTGGAAAAACACCATGGACGCCTAATGTATTTTGCGCCGTTAAAGCAGTGATGACACTTGTACCAAATACATTTAACTCCTGAAAGGTTTTTAAGTCAGCTTGAATTCCAGCCCCTCCGCCACTGTCAGACCCGGCAATTGTACAGGCAATCATAGTTGCACCTCCGTTAAATACTCTATCTCGATTTGAAAGGTTCCACTATCATCATAAGTAAACTTTGCAGCTTGCTTATCCCCTGGTTGTTGTTGATTAATCAATTGAAGGCTCATACACGTACACTCCCTGCTTCCAATCTTGCATCGTCCATGACATCTCCCAAAACATCCATTCATAATAGCAACTCTTCTCAAAATGCTTTATAAAAAGTTGCTCTTTAGCAGGTTCTTCTTTTACAAACCGATTCAGCATATCTTTTTGTAATTGAATTGATGCCTTCATTTCATCGGAAGCGTAAAATTCAATCCATTGCTTATAAAGGGGAATTTGTGGTTTTGCATCTTTTAGTCTTTCCCCAATTTCTTGATATAGCCATGGACATGGTAAGATCGCCGAAAATGCTTCTGCTATTGTTCCGTTATGCAACGCATTATACATATGACTGACGTAGTTATAAGCAGCAGGCGCAGGATGAAATTCGCTTAGCTCCAGTTCACTCACTTGTAATACTTTAAAAGTAGTTTCGTGCAGCTCTAATTCAACTGTATGAATCAATTCCGCCGACTTTAAAAAATATTTAATATCTTCGTCATTACTCGCCTTTGCTGCTAACAATGCTAAAAGCTTTGTATAGTGCTTCAAGTAGTACGCATCTTGCAACATATAATACTTAAACTTTTCAAGTGGTAGCGTTCCATCTGCAATTCCCTGTACAAAAGGGTGTGTAAAGCTTGCCTCCCAAAAATAATCCGTTTCTTGTCTTACATTTTCACAAAAATCCATTGTTAGTCCTCCTTTTTGGTGGACGTAAGCGCAAAAAGGCGTCTCTAAACATAGAGACGCCTAAAAAGTGTAAATTACACCTAAGCATTGCTCCCTACGCCAGTATTAACTGTCAGGTTCTAAGGGTCAGGTTTTAACCTTCTCAACACAATGTGTCCCCCCGCAATTAAAAGATTTGCAAAAGAAAAGCCCTCCAAAAATGGAGAGCTAAAGTACATAATAATACTGTGCACTTTGCTCCCTACGTCCGTATTAACGGTCAGGTTCTAAGGGTCAGGTTTTACCTTCTCAACACAATGTGTCCCCCTGCAAATACATTTAATTGATTTCAGTCTACTGAATCTGTTTGTTATTTGCAATCTAATTTTTTACGTTAATTGCAAAATAAGCAAACCTTACTATAAATTTTTGATAAGCCGTAACTCATCTCGAATTGGGATCCCATCATTACCGATCAAAGGAATCGTAGGCTTAATTTTTCTAGCCTGTTCGACCGCATTTGGAAAAACTGCATCAATCTTATAGCCTCTTTTTTGATAGAACTTCAGTGCATTTAAATTATCATTCGTTGTCACTAAAGAAATCGTTTTAATGCCCTTACGTTGCACTATCTCTTCCACTTCTTTCGTTAAAAGAGATCCAATGCCCTTCCCTTCTAAAATGCTATCTAAAGAAATAATTTCTACTTCTTCATCATGAAATACATATGTCACTAAACCAAGTAATTGATTATTTTCTTGAAATACAAAGCCATCTAGTTCGCTGCAATTATAAGTCCCTGAAGAAATAACCATTTCCGGAGAACCCCAATGCTCATTAAAAAATTCAATGACCTTTTCTCTATTATGTTCTGTAATTGTAAATACCGTCATAATGCTCCTTCTCTATTCCTTTTCGTTATTCAACTGAAGCGGACTTTCCTTTTTTAATGAAATATAAAAACCCTAATTGGCACAATAAAATAAAGGCAAAAAACGCTACCAAAACAATAAAAGCAACTAATCTTAGTTCCGGCGTTTGCTCTGCTCCTGTGCCATCCACACTCCTAATACCGATAAATACAGATAAAGCAACAAATAAAATGAACCATAAAAAGTTTGTCACCCACCAAAGTTTCATCATGAGCTCATCTCCAAGAAATTTATTTTGCATTCAAAAATAAAAGATGTTTCTATGTTAAGCAAATTTCTCAAAAAATAATCCGGTATTTCTATGCTATATTCATTCAATTTTAAGTAGTACTTTTCCTTTATACTTACGGCTTTCGACTAAGCGATGCGCTTTTGCGGCATCACATAAATTGAATACTTGTGCAATTGGCAGTGTGATTTGATTAGATTCAAAAAACTGAATCACTTTTTCCGCAACTGGTGCTAGGCGAGCAGGGTCGTATTTTCTTGTTGTCCCTAAACTAAAGCCTCTAATATTTCTACAGCTACTATGTACATCACTTGTTTTAAAATGTCCCTCTTCTCCACTACTATTGCCAAATTGAACAAGGGTTCCATAAAGCGCTAAGCATTTTAAACTTTCACTTGTCACATCCCCTGAAACAGAGTCAAAAATAACATTTGCCCCAACTTTCTCTGTTTCCTTTAATACTTCCTGTGAAAAGGATGCATACGTACAGATGACATCTGCCCCTAATTCTTTTACGTAACTAGCTTTATCTAGGTTTCCAACTGTTGCAATGATTTTTTGTACGCCCGCTAACTTTGCTAGCTGTACGAGCATTGAACCTACTCCCCCCGCCGCACTATGAACGACGATCGTATCGCTTTTTTGTACTTGCCCAATTTCATGAAGCAGCATGTAGGATAAAATCGAAACAGTCGGCATTGTAGCGGCTTGTTCAAACGAAAGGGTATCCGGAATTTTATACACTAACAGCTCATTGGCTACAACGTACTCTGCATAGGAACCCGCTTTAGGAAATGCAATAACTCGGTCACCAATAGCAAATTTAGAATTTACATTTGTCTTTAAAATCGTCCCTGCGGCATCCAATCCTACCGTAAAAGGAAAATTGCCTTTTGCTTTATTTCCTGTTCGAGCTTTAATATCTGCATAGTTCACACTCGTATAGGCCACTTGGATGAGACATTCCCCATCCTCTATTTTAGGGATATCTACCTCAACATATGAAAGAACATTCGCATCACCAAATTCATTTTGAACAATTGATTTCATTAGAAATCCCTCCAATCACTTATAACCAAACTTTACCAATATTTAGTCCATAAGGAAAATTGAAGAACTTTATTGAAAGCTATAAGAATTAGTTATACATTTTCTAAAAGAAAAACTTTATCGGGCATATAATTTCAATAAAAATGCCCGAATATCTCGAATGTTATTTTTCATACTAGCTCTAGAATAGAAATGATAAATCTTATTATCGCTCTCCCAATGGAGCATCCAGCTTTTATATTTCGTATTTTGTCTACACAAAACAACTTCATTTATTGGAATATGTAAAGTAGAACCTCCCACTTTTTTTACGTTCCAACTTTGTCTACCTCCGACTTTACGCCCCATTTTTGAAGGTAATGGATCGGATATTCCTTTAGGAGCAATCCATAACCAAAATCCGTTTGTATAATCTTTTTCGGATCGATATAAAAAATGAAACTCTTCACCAATATAATGACTTTTATAACCTATTGAATCTAAGTAATATTCATTATGAAACTGAGGTAATTCAATTCCTAGTTCCCTACTTTTCTCAATTAAATTACTTTCCTTAGATTCATACCATGATACACGAGTAATTTCGTCATAACTGTCCCATTTTGGGAGGTTAAAACGAGCAGTATGGCTACATGTTGAAAAAGATTGCTTACCTATTTTATGAATTGCATCTTTATCTACCACTTTTAAGCTTTTAAATATTGTTATGATTTCTTCTTCATCAAAATTACCTGTCAAAACAGACACTTCAATAGTAGTAAACCACTTAGAAAAGCATGCTGCTTGATGCCCTTTATAATCTATACCGATAAACCCAATGATACCGTCAATTTCAAAGGACTCACCTTGACTTATTAAATTTGTGTCAGCAGTAATTACTGGAATTGCCCAATCATAAAAAAACTGCTTTACTCGAATGATGCGTCCGTTATTATGTAATTCAAAACGAATAGAAGAGCGTTGTTCATTCGTTTCTTTTCTTACCGTAATATTTTGAATCGCATATGCTTCAGATAATATTGGCATTAATATAACAAAATTAGTATGTTTTTGAGCCTCTTGTATTTCATTAATAGAAAGATTGTTAATCATTAAATTCCCCCTTGGATAAATTTTACACAAGAGGGTTGCATACTACATCATTAATAAGTCTGAATGCCATCAAGCAAACCCAAAATCAAGTAATATTTGTAATACTTGTAACAATTCTTTGTTGTTGCGTCTTCATTATACATATTTATAGGGCTCGTCAGTCTATTATTAATGGTTATTGAATATTAGTACTCCTTAGCCCCCATCAACTCTTATAAGCTATACAAACTTGATTTAAGTTTACTTTTTAATGCTTTGTATCCTCTTTATAACGATGTATTTAATATTTTCTTAAACGGTATGTAACAAAGAAAGCCCCTCTTTTTATTACAATTATTAGGAAAAGGAGGAGGTCATTCATGATAGTGAAAAGTGAGCATGATTTAATGCAATTATTAGACTCTCTATTAAGAGAGCCTAAAGAATTTTGGGATTCATTTTATAAAGAAAAATCAAACGATATTCCATTTTTTTGCGACACACCCGACGAGCATTTAGTCAAATATGTTGAAAGGGAAAATATAAGGCCATGCCATGTACTTGAACTCGGCTGTGGCAATGGACGAAATGCCATTTACTTAGCTAAGCAAGGGTTTTCAGTTACCGCAGTAGATTTATCAAAAGAGGCGATTGCGTGGGCAACTGACCAGGCAGCCAATGATAACGTACAAATTCACTTTGTTTGTGAAAATATTTTTGATTTAGATTTACCATGCCAAAAATTCAATTTCATTTATGATTCAGGCTGTTTCCATCATTTAGCACCACACCGAAGAATATCTTACATACAATTAATTCAGAAGCATTTAGCAAATAAAGGTCAATTTTCTATAAGTGCATTTAAAGAGAATGGAAAATACGGCGGCTCTTCCTTATCTGATCAGCAATATTACATTGATCGAAGCTTACATGGGGGGCTGGGGTATAACAAAGAAAAATTACAAGCAATCTTCCACGAATTTATGGAAATTGAAATAAGAGATATGCAATATGAGCATTTACACGAAAATGAATTCGGGCTGGAGGATTTCATCGTAGGTTTGTTTAAAAAAGCATGAGTGCTTTGCAAAAGATTTAAAAATTTCATAATGATTTGTAGCATCGATATTTCTTGGAAGAGGCAGAGGCTGGACATTATAAAAAAATCAGGTTTTTCTATAAGAAAAACCTGATTTTTTTGCTATAGAAGGTATTGATTTACGTTCCGGGTACGCTTTCCAGGGGAGTGGCCTGAGCCTGTAGTCTCAGGCGTCACGCTCTCTTCCACTAGGAGTCGACCATGCACTCCAATCAATTCAATAACTTCAAATTTTTATTGACTGCAATCCTGATTTCCATTTATTAATATAGTTATGCCCAGCCTTTATCTTATGTTCTACTAGAAGAAATGTTTTGATTTTTATTGTAAAGGTCAATTTCGTTTTGCATGATTTCGAGGGCATCAACTTCATCAAACATTTGCAACCAATGAATTCCTTTTTCTATTAAATCATCGCCATTTTTTTTAAGATTATTTAAGCATATGCCTTTCCTTATATAAATAATAGAAAGTTGAAAATATTGACGTTTTTTTGTGCATATCTCTTCAACAATTTCTAAAGTGTCTAAGGATTCCTCATAAAGTTTATTTTCCAATAGAAGCAAAGAAATATTAATATGTAGGTTAACAAAAATGGCTAAAGTATTCGGAAAGTCCTGATACTTTTTGTACGCTCTTAGTAAATAATGTTTAATATTCAGTACTTCCTCTAGTGAAAAAATATAGAGAATTGCATTTAGAAAATATATATCATAAACAAATAATTCATCATTTTTGCATAGACGATTCCAAATTGGTGCTACGATTTGTCGCCCCTTAGCTAAATCATTTTCAATATAAATAATCTTAAGTGCTTCTATTAATATTAAAATATCTTGAATTAATACACTATTTGATTGCTCTAAATACTTTATGCACTTATTTTGTAATTCGGAGAGTGCAGATAAATTGTGAAATGGTAGTTTGAAAAAATTTAAAAGAATTGCCTCTTTCTTTGATAATTGGTGGTCATTTTGAATGTACATAAATTCTTGAAGCTGTACATCCATAGTTTCAAGAATTCTTAAAAATGCCTCACTTCCCATATCAATATTTCCTTTTTCATATTTGGAATAATTACTTTGAGTAATCTCAGCTTCTTTAGATATATACGTTTGTGTAATACCCTTTGCCAATCTTATTTCTTTCAATGTTTCTCCAATTGAATTCAAAGTTACCCCACCTTTAGTTATATTTGACTATTTTATTATACCATTGGAAAATATGGTATGTTAATAAAAGGAGGTGATTAAATATGTTAGAATTGCTACTTTTAAATGATGCAATTACTACTTTTGGTATGTGGTTAATTGGCGGTGAATTCTAATTTAAAGGAAAGTTTTATGATTATTATTAAACTCTTTCTAAAAATAAAATTCGCTATTATAGCCTTTGTCTCCATGTTATCAACACTACATGGAGACGCATTTTTAATTTCAATGAACCCCCATAATCTAAATTCTACCTTTCCCTCAGCCAACACTCTGCCATTACTTTCATCCCATTAATCTTTAAATGGTAGCTAAAAAAATGAACCGCAGTTTTAATCTTTCGATTTATCTCCAACAATACAAAACCACTCCAACCATTTAGTTAAATCTAACTATTTTATTAAATATCCGCAATAGGTGATAAATTTATTAATAGAACTTATAAATATATGTTGATAGACCTAATTATTAGGTTCGATTTATATTTTGGTTAGCTATTTACATTATTTTTAATATATTTTTAGGGTATTGGAGGTATTAGATTGAATAATGAAAGATTGATTCCCCTTCATACAATTAACAATGAAAAATTTGCAGCTCTAGTTTTAAGTGATAATAAAATTGCATTAAGTAAGATCAATTTAATGGACGGAACAATCAATGAAATCCATTCAACCACTCTCCGATATAATGAATATGCGCTATCGCCTACGCGATTATTTTTTTACTTTAGTGCATTTGACTGTAAGCATCAAACAATTCATTTCTATCGTTATAAATCAACTGACTTTTCAAACCCCCAAAAAATGAGCATATCTCTCAAACAATTTGTTCTTGATTTGGAATATCGACAATCAATTTATTCCAAATTGGTTTATTTAGATGAACAGTATGTTTTAATTTTCATAGCTTTAAAACCAATTCAAGATGACTTATCTTTTTATGATTGCATCTTATTAATTAATATTGAAAATGGTGAAGTGAGTTCCATTAATCCGAATTCACCTAATAGTGATTCATTATTGCCGGCGGACTTTTTTCAAAATACTACAGAAGTCATAAAAAAAAGGGAATCCGACTTGAAACCGTTTGAAATTAAAGAGACCAATCTTTACAAAAGTTTTGTAAATGACGCCAAACCTATTTATTATCCCTATGTGATGGATTTATATCATCGAAAACAAGGTCGAGAATTTCTCTTGTATGATGGTGAATTAAGTTATAGCTTACACTTAACAACTATAAATTAGAGTTCCTCCATTTATTTTTGGGGAACACTTTCTAAAATTTATGGCTTCAATTAATATCCCCTAAATAAACAGGTGCGTTCTCATTATAAAAATGCTGCATAATATATTGTCTTAATTGTTTAGGGTATATCTCATATTCCAGTAGTTCACGAATAGGTAGCCATACAATCCCAACCTGTTCAGGATCAGGCTGAGAAGGCTTGAAGCTCTCTGTTTCATTGATGATGTTACAAATAAAATAATATTCTACTTGATGAACAGCAGAATGAAATGCAGCATACTCATGATTTTTTCCTATGTACTCTCGAATGTGTAGAAGCTTTCCAACCTCTACATGCTGACCAAGTTCCTCTATACATTCTCGGATTAATGCTTGATGAAGTGTTTCACCATGTTCTTGACCTCCGCCTGGAAGGATGTAAAAAAAATCGTCGTTCCCGAGATTTTTCGTTAATAGCACTTTATCATTTTGAATAATAATAGCTTTAGCCGAATTGCGAATATGCATGTATATCCCTCCGCGCGTCATTTTCTTATTTCATTATTTTTGAATCCTCTATTCCATATATTGCCCTTTTAATTTCACAAAATCTCTTCCGATATAGTTTGCAGCAACCGGGTTGAGATCCAATTCTCTTGACCAAATTGAAAGTTGACCTATATGGTGAATTTCATGGGCAATTATGTGATGTACTATTTCATCAACCGTATATACATCCTCATCCCAAGGAACACTTACAACCTTCTCTTTTATTTCAGCAAAGCTCTCCTGTAAAAATTCAGCTATTTCATCACGCAATCTATGTGACAGAGTTTTTACCTTTTCAAGGGTTGCATAATCAGCAAACTGTATAACTACATCCTCCTTTCCTTGAATGCCACGAAGCCAACTATATTCAACATCAATAATGTGAAAAAGTGTATTTAAAATACTTCCTACGCCACCAGTTCGCTCTTTTAGCAGCTCGTCTTGCGGTAGTTGTTTACACCATTCAAACCATTCATCTCTTACTTGCCAGTTATAGCTAAAAAAATTTATCAAAGTAACACCCCACATGATCATCTAAAGCTTTTGAATAAAAATTAATACGACTCCTACACTTAATTCCACATAGCCGCATCTCTTCAATTCCAAATTCTACTTTTCGGACAAGGATTCCTTCTTTTATTAATCAATCACTCCTTGAAATTCCATAAAGCGGTTATTTACTAAATTCCTTATAAAGAAAACTTGTATCCTTTTCTTTTCAAAGGGATACAAGTTTTATGTAATACTAAAATAATTGCCATGTTACTTGACCTACTAATAAAATTAAAATGGTTGTTAATAACCACTTTGCAAACTGTAAAGGTATTTTCGAGACAATTTTCAGTGCCAGTTGGGTACCAATTATAGAGCCAGTTGCCAATGCAATCGCGTAGTCCCATTGTAAAAATCCGGTTTGATAAAAAATAATAAATGCACCTAAGCAACTGCCGAAGTTTAATACTCTACTCATCTGTGTTGCTTTAACATATGTATAGTTGGATTTTATAAAATATAAAATACTAAACGTAGACGAACCAGGCCCAAATCCTCCATCATATATACCAATAAAAAATGACATAACTTTAGAAGAACGTTCATCCATGTGACCCTTATTAACGGATTGGATGTCGCTGTACCATTTCTTCCCTTGAATAGATAAAATAAAGGCAAATAAAAGTAAGCCAATCGCCACGATATTTAGCCATTTTTCGGGGATAAGCGATGCAATAAGTGCACCAATACCTCCTCCAACGATTGAAGCTATTATAATAAATTTTATTTGCTCCCATTTCATTTCTTTTGTCCTTAGTAATATGAGTAAACTCGAGAAAGATGCGATTCCTGATGAAAATTTATTCGTTGCGATACTATAGTGAATCGGTATACCAAGTAAGATCATTGCTGGTAATGTAATTAACCCTCCTCCCCCTGCTAATGTTCCAATAAATGATCCAAACATCCCTATACAAATAATCATACTAAGAAAAGTCACACTTGCTGTTGAATTAATTTGCATTAAGATGAGAATTCCACTAGCTAGGATAAGTGTTAACCTAAAAAATGTAGCCATTTGATTTCCCTCAGCTTTTTTCTCTAAACAATACTTCATCCCTTTTGATAAATCTAATATATAATTAATACACATTCATAAATTATATTTATAGGAGGCTTTATGAATCTTCACGCACTGAGAATTTTTAAAGTAGTGGCTGAATTTGAAAGTGTTACTAAGGCAGCAAATTATTTATGTCTTAGTCAGCCTGCTGTAACTATACAAATCCGTCATTTAGAAAAAGAACTTGATGTGGCATTACTTCAAACAAGAGGGCGTGGCATTCAATTAACCGAAATCGGAAAAGTCCTCGCAAAAGAAGCAGATAAACTATTTTCCTTAGAAGCTTCTATTGAAGAAAAAATAAAAGATGCGAAAAAACAACTAACCGAGAAGATTGTCATTGCTTCTACCTATCTACCTTCGAGTTTTCTATTACCTACATATATTGCAAAATTTAAAGCTGAAAATAGCAACACTCAAATCATTTTACAAACTGGCAATTCTACAGATACAATCTATAAATTATTAAACTACAAAGCGGATGTTGGAATTATCGTTTCAGAAAATATAAATGAACCTCAATTATCAATCCAACATTGGAAAGACATTGAATTTTATTTCGTCACACATCCTGAACATGCGTTAGCAGATCAACTTGTCTCTATTAAAGATGTTGTCACATACCCTTTCGTTCTACGAGAAAAGGGAAGTTCAACACGAGAACTATTAGAAGCTATCTGCTTAACGCAAGGTGTACCAGCACCTGAGGAAGGCTTAGTATTTGACGGACTAATGGAATCCGTACAGGCTATTTTATCTGGATATGGTATTATGCTTGCACCATCTATAGCAGTAGAACAGTATTTAGTTAGTAATCAACTACGGCGAATTTATATAAATGAGCTCCAAATTATGCGTCCTGTTTATATATGCACACGTCAGAATTCTCCTAATGCCAATACTGAAACATTTATTAACACACTATTAATGTAAGCATGTTACTGTTTTAAGGAAGTAGCAACAACTATATGCAACACTATGAGGGGTGAGAATTTTGTTTTATAGAAGGAAATTCTATATTGTAAAAAATGATTTTGTAGAAGTATTTAACGCTCACTTTAATGAGAATAATTTACCTAATCAACTTAAACATGGTGCAAGATTAATAGGTAGATGGATGACACCCAATGATGAGAAAACTACTGAAATATTCGCCATCTGGGAATATGATAGTTATGAAAAATATCTAGAGATTGAAGCCAATGTTCGAGCTGATCAAGATCATGTGAGTAAAGTTAAGGATTGGTATAATACACATGGTGGGAGAGATTATGTTCTAAACAATTATTTAGTAGCGATACGAGACGAGCCGTTAAAAACTACATTGTCTAAATAAGAGATTAAAGGGGGCAATTTAAAAGGATTAACCCCCTTTTAATAAAGCAATGGACATCAGAATAGGTATTTCAAATCAAAGCTTCATTTGAAACAGTTGATCGTCTTTACTAGAAGGGGTTCCTCGTCCATCGGTGTTGTTTGTTATCCAATAAAGCACACCCTGTTCAATCCATACATCCCGAATGCGACCAACATCAGCCACAATTTCTCGGACTTCCTCTGTTTTTAAATGAAAGGCGAGTAGCGCTTCCCCCCTTAATGCAGCAACAAATAGCTCATCTTTATAAAAATCCATACCTGAAGGCGCCCATGTTATGTTCTCTCCTGAAGTAAATAAAGGTGTAATGAGCCCTTCTTGCGTTTCTATTCCTTCAATTATTGGCCAGCCATAATTTTCTCCTGCATAAATTTTATTAATTTCATCATTTGCACTTTGTCCGTGCTCACTTGCATAAAGTGATCCGTCCTGTGCCCAGCCGATTCCTTGTGGATTGCGGTGCCCATAACTATATACATAGGAGCTAGGAAACGGATTGTCCTCAGGAATTGTACCATCTAAATTTATCCGCAAAATTTTACCGCCTAATGAATCGACGTCTTGTGCAAAATCAGGATTAGATGCATCTCCAGCAGTTGCATAGAGTTTTCGATCGGGGCCAATTTTCAAACGCCCTCCGTGATGATATGTACCACTCGGGATTTCATCAACCAACACTACCTTCTCATGCCAAGTATCTTCGACTAACTGCAGCAATACAATACGATTAAACTGCTCTCGTCCTTTTTCATACGTATAATAGGCAAATGCTTGATTCGACTGTTCAAAATCAGGCGCTAATACTAGTCCAAGTAAACCTGCTTCTGACGCAGTAGAAAGTGTTTTTGTTAAAAGAACATTTTGTCGTGTCACTTCTCCATTCTTGATTTTGGCAATTTTCCCTGTCCGTTCGGTAATGTAAAAGGTTTCTTTTAGCTTATTAATTGCCCACGGAGCTTCTAAATGACTAGCTATTACTTCTATTCGTGCTTCATTACTTGATTGCAGTACAGCTGACTCATGTCCATTTTCATTTCGAGTTGAATTAGACTGATTATCGTTCATTGAAGAGCAGCTAGAGAGAAAAGCTAATGCCACACCTGATAAAATAAATGATTTCTTCATAAGATTCACTCCGTTCGAAAAATTTGATTCGCTGCAAATTAATATTTATTTACTTCCCTTAGTACTTCATTTATTTTTTATTTTTACAATATTTGTTATAAACTATAAATAACCTTTTCTCAAACATACTAGTTTCAAAAAGTAACAGAAATTTTTTTAACGCCGATTAAAGTAACATGGGGAGGAGATTACATGTACATTATTTATTTATTAATTATTTTTCTTCTCTTAGGATGGCTTATATTTAATACGCATTTTTATAAAAAAACAACACATTCCTTATCGTTCAATCTATCAAATCATCTCACTGTCTTACATATATCCGATTTACATGGGAAAACACGTTTTATTAATGGTCGTCTATCAAGTATTGTTCTAAAAAGCAATCCCGATATATTGATAATTACTGGCGATCTTGTTAGTCGAAAGCGTCAACTACCTTCTGTTATGAAAGAGATTAAAAAAATTAAAAATAGTGGTATTAAGATTTATTTCACACCTGGAAATTATGAACGTGAAACGATGAATTTTTTCAATAAAAGGGCCATTCATGACAAGGAATATATTGAAAATAAAAGCTTCATAGAAGACTATATGTGCGTATTAGAAAACAAAGGGGAAATGATTTTCATCAAAGATACTAAAATCAATATATATGGATTTGATAATTCAATCTATGGAAATGAACGAAATAATACATGTAATTTGCCATCAAAAAGCGACCTAACATTTTATTTAGCACATTCACCAAATATTATTTCTTACATTGAAGATAAAGGATTATTTTTTAATTTTCTATTTGCTGGTCATACCCATGGTGGACAAATACGTCTATTCGATAAAACAGTAGGTCCTTATAAAGACTTTCATCTTGGCCTAAAGAAAATCAATAAGAACCAGTATTTTTTTATTACAAGAGGAATAGGCACAGTTAAAATTCCGTTTCGTATAAACTGTTATCCAGAAATAGCAGTATTTAATATCCGTTAACTTTACTAAGTGACTCATGTTACTTAGTATTTTTTTATAGTAAGGTATAATAACTGTTATTCAACTTTTGACTTTACCATCCCTTCTGCTTACATAAAGAAGTAATATGTGCAAAGGGCTTAATTACAGGGTTTTCTATATTTACTAGTAACACTGGGACATTCAAACTGTCTCTCGGAAACTCATTCAATACTATTGCAAAATCCATTATTATTTCTCCTCGCAAATAAAACTGAATTGCAGCCATACTAAAAATTGTTTAAGTCTTTTTTTAAATAGTAATGTGTAAATTCTCTTCCCACATTATCTATACTCCCGTATACTTTATATCCGTTCTTCTTATAGAAATCTAACGCTTGGAAACTTAAAGTATCTACCTTAATAAAATCACATTGCTTTTCTAAAGCGATCATTTCTATTTCTGCTAATAATTTTGTTCCAAACCCTGATTTTCGGATGTCTTCATCTACCATAAACGTATGAATTTCCAACCAATTCCAGCAAACTTCTGTGAGGATTCCACCGCGAACATTGCCAGCTTCGTCTTTAAGAAATAAATTGATTTCTTCATACCTCCCACTTAAATCTTCTGGAAAATGCTTTAAGTTAAACTTATAAAGTGCCTCATCAATATATTGTTTATCCTCTTTATTTAATTCTCTCGTAATATATAGATCCATTTTTCACATTCCCTCACAATTTATAAGATTTTACTATATTATACATCCCCTACATTAATTATAAAAACTCACCGTTAACATTAAAAATATAAAGTTTAACTATACGTAATAGGGGTATCTAATAATTGTATTATCAACACAACAAGGAGGTTGGGAAAATACATGAACAATTTAAAGAATGTATCGAAGAATGCCTTTCTTGTTTGACCGAATGTAACCATTGTTTTGAGGCATGTTTAAAAGAAGAAGATGTAAAAATGTTGGAAACATGGATCCGACTTACTCGAGAGTGTGCTAATATATGCGGGTATGCAGCGTCTGCCATGTCGCGGGGAAGTCAGTTCGCTACTGAAATCTGTAATCTATGTGCCGATATTTGCAGAAAAATGGCTAGCTAATCGAATGGTAACGAGCCTGTTTCTTTTTGATTTTTAACCCAACGGTCCAGCGCAGATAGAGTAAGCCCATATTCCTTAACAATTTCAATTTCTGCGCGTGACCTGTCGTTTTTATACAGTTTTATAGAAATTTATATGTGGGTGTATAAATTTTACATTTATTTTTCAAAGGGGGTGCACTCCTTTGAATATAATCGTTTTTTTACCCGCTATGATTAAATACTGCCTATTTAGCCTGTACTTCTAAAACAAATGAATAAAATGCATCTCCATGAGATACGTTTTCCTCTTTGTCATCCATCCACCATACACCATAAGAGTAATAATATACGCCTTCTTCAGTAGGGGCCGAGAAACTATTTTCCTCTATCATAACTTCCTTATCATTACCTCCACGTATTTGCATAAGATGGAACTCACTTGGCTTTGGTTCATAATCCATTAAAAAAGATACTTTCTCTCCGGGGCTTACTTTAATTGGCTCTTTCCCTTCTAAGAGATCAACAGGTCCAACTGTATCAACACACCCATTTTTCCAACAATATGTTCCCAATTTAGTTTCATAATTTTCATTTCCTATATTTATTTGAACGGCTGGAGGCTTTTCACCTGATAATACCTCATTTGAACAACCCATTATGGTTAAACTACTAAAAGCGACTAATAAATAAAGAACATATTTTTTCATAATCCTCCTCCTTTTAAAAAATTTGACGTATTGAGTTGTTGTAAAGTTACTTATGCTTTACAACAACTTTAATTTCCATTTTTAATTTCTATCTCAGAATCTTAATACTAGGCAGTAGAAAATAAAAAGCGACCACATTTACTATAGAAAACTATTTTTATAAAGCACTACATCAGCCTTAATCAGCTCTAAAAAAACTCATAATATAGATAGACTTTTCTTTCAAAAAAAGTCACTCATGTACCTCCTTACTTAAGGTTAAGAGGTATAAAAATAGCTTAAAGGGGGGATTTGAAATGAGTAATAGAGATATTGAAGTATTAGTAAATCCAGTTATCAACAATGTGGATACGCAAGTACAAGCTCAGTTGCAAGCTCAATTTGAAGCTCAAGCTCAATTACAAGCACAGTTACAGGCTCAATTTGAAGCTCAAGCTCAGCGACAAGCACAATTCCAAGCTCAGTTACAACAAATTATTGAGAGGCTTAGATAGTTGTCAATAATGCACGACTCAACCCAATTATGTTTAGAGGAGGTGATTTGAAATGGGACTAGCAAAAGATTGGAACTCTAATGGATATGAAAGAAATGATGCTAGAATTAAAGTTCATGTAAATCCAGAAATTACAAACCGTGATACGCAAGCTCAAGCTCAATTCGAAGCTCAAGCTCAGTTACAAGCACAGTTACAAGCGCAGTTCGAGGCTCAAGCACAGTTACAAGCCCAATATGAAGAGCAGGTAGAAGCTCAATTCCAACGAATTTTTGAGTTACTACAAATAAGAGACTAACCTCTTTCCCTTTTAGAGATTACTGATTTTGATAGAAAATGTATATTTACAATTTTTCATTTTCCAATTAACTAAATCAGTTTGTACTTCAATTAACTCTTTTGTTAATTGAAGTACATTTCTTCACCGTCTATCTTTCAATATTAATGTAAATCTCTAATCTAACCTTTTACTAAGGATTAGTGTATTTATTTCTCCCACCTAATTGCTATATCATTGGAAGGAAATTCAATAACCAATTTATTTTGAGGTGCATTAATGTATCCAATTGTTTGCATTGCACTATTTTTAGTTAAAAATGGTTAATTCTTCTGACACGGAATTTAAAAAATCCTTCCCAAACTTATAATAGTGTTTGCCTTCTGTACTGCTTAATATTTCAGCTTCCGATACCATCCCATCACTTAAAGGGATTGTTTTAATAGTATTAATTTCGATTTGATTCTGTAACAAACCGTTTAGTGACACATTCGCTTCTATTTTAGAAAACAATTCTTTTAATTGTGTTGGTGGAATTTCGTTTTCAGTTTTATTCATAACAGCATTCATTAGATTTAAAAGGTTTTCTTCCTCTAAGCTGATTCCTTCCGTAGCAGCCATCATTAATGCTACTACCTCTTCTCCATTCAAATGATTCGTTCCTTTATCAAATTCAAATGCCACTTGAGATATTGCTCTTATTCGAATATCTTCTTGCAAGTCGTAATCTATCCCATCCATTGCGTCAATTAGAGCTGAAATGGTTTCTAAATCGATTACAGCATAATAATCAATTGGTAAATCTACTAGTTTTGAAACTGTTGATCTTACATTTTCAGCGCCTCCAAAACGATAAGCAAATAGTAATTTATCATACATCGTAGACCCATCATTATTAATTCCTATCGGTGCATACGTATCATGAGGGATTGATACAATTTTCACCATCTTTTTATCTTTACTATAAGTAAGTAAAAGGTTCAGATAGATTCGATTTTCCATTTCTATCGACTTCACCGTAATTAAAGAAGTTAAGAATTCAGTTTCCCCAACCACCGGTTCCCTCGTAACACTTGGGCTCGATTCATTAATTACTTTACTCGGGAGAATAGAAGGCATAAATAAAAATAGACACAAGCCTACTACTAATAGTGAAACCGTAAGAGGAACAAGATTTTTAGAAAAAATAAAGGATTTCTTTTGTGCTTTATTTTTCTCTGGATTATGAATTTGTTCAAATACTTTATTACGGTCTTCTTTTGTAAATCTTAAATCTTGATCAGACGAATTAAAAATTTGATCTCTTATTCGTTTATCTTCCATTAAGCTCTGCCTCCTTCATAATCGACACCAACCTTTGCTTTGCCCTTCTTAATCGAGTTTTTACTGTATTAACGGGAAGATCTAACACGTTGGCAATTTCCTCTGTACTTAATGAATCGTAGTAGTATAAATAAACAACTTCCCGGTACACCTTTGGTAAAGAGAATATTGTATCCTTTATTTCTTCATTGCTATATTTATCGATTACTGCTTTTTCTGTTGATGGTAATATTGACTTTGTCGTTTCATTTATAAAGCTTTTCACCTGAACCATTCTGTAGTTCCAGCTTTTTAAATAATCTTTGCATTCGTTGATGGTTATGCGATAAAGCCATGTCTTTACTTGTGCATCAAATCGAAACGAATCAAGGTTTTTATAGCATTTAATAAACGAATTTTGAACCATATCTTTAGCAATCTCTACATCTTTTACATAAGAAAATGCTAATCGTACCAACTCATTCCCATATTCAATCATGATTTTTTCTAATATGTAATCTTTTTCTTCTCGGTCCAATTTACTCCCCTCCCTTTCAACTTATTTTAAATTTGCTATTAGACGACTCCCGATTCATAATAGGTTCAATTTCAAAAAAATATTTAAGTGAATATTCTCTTCTTTTATCTGAGTTCACCGAAATTGATTTATATGGATAATTATAGCTGAAGCGAAAGAACTGAATGTGAGACAACTAATTAATCATAAACTGGCTGTTATTATTTACAGTTCTTCAAACAGTAATTAACGACAAAAAATCACCCCTCCTCTAAGAAATGGAGAAATGATTTTTTGAAATATCGCTCAAAAATGGAGGCTTTTCAAGTTAATAAATTGTCTTAATTTGCATGTTAAATTTAACTGTTAGTTAAACATTTTTACCAAATGTCCTTTATTAATTGAATCAGCTTTCTTGGTATATACATTAAAATTCTCCAAGCCACTTCAAATAGCATAGAGGCACTAAGTTCACCTAACATTTCTTTAAAAAAGCCGGTTCTCTTTTCGTTATTCTTTTTCATTTTATAACTCCCAATAACACCATATTAAAATTATAAATCCATCTAGTGTTGCAATTATACGGTTTAGCATAACATCTTGTAGGATATAAACTACTCACACAACTTTAATAAAAACATTAAATACTAAAACGATTCGTAGAATGATGAACTAATGGCCAAGCAAGTACCTCTATCATTTTAGCAAAATGCACGATTGGCAAATCGGTCTCAACTGCAATACCTTGCTTAGAAAGTATTGTATTATGCTTAATCTCCGCCTGTGCTTTTTGTAATCTCCAAGGTTCATGTAAAATGTCACAGCGCAGCGGTACTCCCGATGAATTTAACGTGTAGAAGCAGTAACGCTCGACCATCCATTCCTCGAAAGATCCTTTTGTTGATAGAAATGGTTCTGAAATCGGTTTATAGCTACATGCAAATTTGATTTCATGATCTTGTAATCTCTTACTTTCAAATTCAATGCTTGTTCCACTATTTTTAATTTTCATTTCAGCATGCCAATATGGTAAATAATAGAGTGTTTTTGCACCTTTAACAGCAAGCCAATTGGCAGCATCCAAACTAAAAAAGTAAACACCTGGCTTTCCATCTAGCGTTACATATGTCCGAACATTGAGTTCAGGAAATTGATCTGTTCCCGGAATAGGTGGTAATCCTCGCAGTCTAACACCCGACATCCGAAACGGCACAACGCCAATCCAGCACATTCCATTATATGAATCCAAGGGCAGTGCTTCAGGAACTAACTTTCGTAACACCTCAAATTTTATTGGATAATGTGCAAATAGTAGATCGCTCCATATTTGCTTCATCGTCCAAGGTAAATTAGGGAGAGCCCATGGGCGATGACTATCATCCCATTGATTTGGTTTAGTTTTCAGGAATTTTCCCAAAGCAAGTCACGTCCTCAACAACCATATTTTTTTGGTTTTCGAATATTAATGTTGTTTATATACACTATTCTAATTTAATCTTAATAAATTCATTCCCTTCTTCGTCTGTTATAATATGATTCATAAATTTTTTAAAGGTAATGGATAATCCATCTGCCGTAATTGAATAGTTTTCAGCGTCGGTTTTAACTTTTACATTGTCATATTCTTTCCACACTTTTGTATTTGTTGATCCACCTTCAGGGAAATAAATTTCATCAAAGGTATATTCTTTCTCCATAGTATTATAATGTCCAATCACTTCCAACTTATTATCTATTAACGTAAATTGATAGCGGTCGCTTTTAAATAACGAATTTTCAAGATCTTCTTTTTTAGCAACAAGCCCCGATTCACTCTCATTCGAACAACCAACAACTAGAAGAACAGACAAAATACAAATTCCCCATAAGTAAATCCACTTTTTCAAAAAAACATCTCCTTTTATTGAATGTATGGTTTAATTCTATTTACGAATAATTCCGAAAAAAGTTTTCATTTTTATATAAAATTATTTCCATTACACAAAAAGCACTCTGCAACATGCAGAGTGCTTCAATCAGAATAACTATAATGTTAAAACCTACTCATTACTCTGTCTCAATATAAATCGCTAAAGGTAAATTACTTCCCCCAGAGTGCATAATTTCTAAAGTGATGTGCTCATTACTGTCAAGAATCGTGTAGCTCGGAAGTTCAATATATTCTTTGCCTGGCTTTAACGTAGGAATTAAGTGAACTTGCCCGTTTAATTTAACCGCGCCACTATATAAACCGCCACGACCTGAAAGCTTTAATTTCACATTTTTAGCTTGTCCAGTTGGATTGGCTACAGGGATTTTGACAATATAATTTAAACCAAAATGCCCGGAGTTGCTAACGCTGCCATTGATTTGTTCTAAAGAATTTTCTTTCGTTAAGAAATGATCCGTTTTTCCGTTAGAAATACTGTAACCTACTTCAGCACTTCCAACTGTATACGTTGGGAATTCTCCAACAATCGTGGAGCTCGTCCAAACACCACGCGGGTGAGCTGCCGATGCATTAATTGGTACAGGGTTTGAATGAATGGTTGTTAAATTTTCATTATTTTTTGCCATAACTGTTCGAATCGTGTAGTTGCTTTCGCTCCCATTTACCGCTTGGATATCGAAGTCGTGTAATAAACCAATAATGTAGTTGTGATGCAATTCATAGGATTGAATTACTTTCGTTTCACCTGGTGCAATCATAATACCTTCGTTTTCCGCTTGCTGTAATTGATTGTTTAACACTTGATCGGCAATAGGTAAACCAATGTCATAATTTATCCAGCTATGGCTACTCTTTTTAAAGGTTCCTTTAGAATTCACTACTTGTAAAGTCGTTGTTGTAGACTTATTTTCAACTGTAATACCTAATTGTATCTGTTTTCCAAGTGTATTATAATGCCAACCAAATACGCGGTGTTCATTTACTGCTTTATCGGATTGCACGTTTTGTGCAGCAAGTGTTGCAGTTGAATTCGGGACAACAGCAGCAGACAACGTTTCTGGATTATCACTTACTAATAACGTACGATTCCCCGATAACTCGGCTGTTGGTATACTTTGTGGCACGGGCGTTGTACCGAACGATTTTTCTAGGAACTTACTTGTAAACATCGATTGATATAAGTAAATATACATTTCCTTCTGTTTACTTAAATAACGCAAGTTTCCTCCCTCATCGACTGCATTAACAATAAATTTTACAGGTACGTACATTTTTTCAGATTGAATAAACGGCTGTTCCGCTGTAACCACCATCTCGTCATTTACTTGTATGATGTTACTGCCATTTGTGAATACAAATATTAAACCTAAAATTTGCAACTCAAATTGATTTTTAGAAAGCCACTTACCAGAAGCGTTTTCTAGATTTTCATAAAGATATTGTGCCGGTATATATGTTCTATCCTGCTTTGTAATGATTGGATCATTCATTACGATACGCTTGTTATTGATATGTAGATAGTAGGGATCGCTAACGATTGGCGGCGTAGTTTGCCCATCATTTAAGGAGATCTCCACCTTACGGGATTGTTGATTCCATTTGACGCTTCCACCTAAATTTTCACTTAAAAAGCGAATTGGTACGTACGTTTTATCCTTATAAAGGAATGGAGGAACATTGACTGCTACTGTTTTACCGTTGACTATAGCAGTTTTTGAATTAACTGTAACAGCCACTCGATTTTCATCTCTTTTTGCACTTGCCGTTTTAGTTTTTTGATCCCAATGTACTGTTGCGCCAATAATTTCATATAAATTTCGCATTGGTAAAAATAAATGGCCGTTTTTATTTAAAACAGGATCTTTAAACGTCACTTTCTTCCCATTTACTATGACTGTAACGTTACTTTCTAAATATAAACCATTGCCAATACGTTGATTAGCAAACGCGGAATTCTGACTTAGGAACAATAGCGAAGTTGTGAGTATAATAGTCACAATCCAATATTTTTTTAGCTGTTTTAACATAGTAGTTTTATTTACTCCTCCTCTAAAAAGTTGTTACCACGGTTAGTCTCAATGTAATTCGAATCAGCGAAGAACTAAAAATCATTATAACAATATCCGGATTCAAACGATACTAATCCATAGTATTGTTTTTAGACACGATAAAGTCATCTATATACCTACAGCATGAATTTTGATAATTTAAAACTTACTTATACGATGTTAATAATGTTATGCAACGCCTCATTCACCTTAGCTATTTCCTCCCGCTTTGTTTCGCTACCAAAAGAAATGCGGAAAAATTGTCTTGCTTCCGTCAATGATTTCCCCATCGCGAGGATCGCCTTCGTTCCTGATGCACTATTAATATCACAGGCACTCCCAGTTGAAATGCATATACCCTCTCCATTTAATTTTAGCATTACATATTGTCCTTCTACCCCTCCCATACAAATCCCACAAATATTCGGTAACTGATTTTCAAATGGCGCTTCAATTACTTGAAATAATCTTTTATCAAGTGACTCTATAAGGTCTTGGCGAAGTTGCCATTGATAGCCGATATTATAAACAAATTCCTCAACTGCGACTGCCATTGCAACAATGCTTGGCGTATCAAGTGTTCCCCCACGCAAGCCCTTTTCATGTGTGACTCCAGGAAACACCGGTGTCGCTCGCACACGTGGATTTATATACACAGCTCCACAGCCTTTTGGTCCGCCCACTTTATGTGCAGAGATAGTGATCGCGTCAACCTGTCCAGAAAGACCAGTTACATCTAACTTACAAAATGATTGCACACAATCGACATGAATAAGAATTCCAAAATTCTTTGCTAGCTCAGCAATCGCTTTTACGGGCTGGATGCTGCCGATTTCGGAGTTAACATGCTGAATCGTAATTAAAGTTGTATCTGGACGAATAGCCTTTTCTAAACTATCTAAATCGATAATTCCCTCTTTTGTTAGCGGAAGCTTTGTAATTTCAAATCCCTCTCGCTCTAACGTATTTAACGCTGCATGAACGGAAGTATGCTCTGCCAGACAAGAAATGATATGTTTTCCACGATGCGCCTCCCTCGCTATAGATAAAATCGCTAATATATTCCCTTCTGTTCCGCTTCCAGTAAAAATCATGCCATCCTCATGTACACCAAGCTTGTTTGCAATTACCTTTCTTGCCCATCTGACAGCTGCCGATGCCCTGCCTCCCATATCATGTAAGCTGGACGGATTGCCAGAAAGTTTTCGTGCGGCTTCACTATAGGCTTCGATTGCTCCTTCAGTCATTGGTGTCGTTGCCGCATAATCTAAATAAATCATTGCCTGCGCCTCTTTTCTAACGAAGTAATAAATACTTGTTTATTTCATTATTTTATGTAAAGATATGTGTCAAGACAACTGTAAAGAAGGGGCTAATATGAATATTCATACGGATATTGTCATTATAGGAGGAGGGATTGCTGCACTCAAAGCTGCATCAAATTTAAGCCGACGTTTTGATGTACATATCATTACAAAGGCTGATTTAACCCACAGTAGCTCCTACAAAGCACAAGGCGGGATTGCTGCTGTTATCGCTGCTAACGATCATACTTCCCTACATATACAAGATACACTTGAGGCCGGTGAATTTCATCATCACGAGGAAAATGTAAAAGCACTAATCGAAAACGGGTCTTCTCTCGTAAAAGAGCTTTTGCAAGAAGGATTTAAGGCAGATTTAAATGAGGATGGCGAAATTTCTCTTGGCTTAGAAGGCGCTCATAGTAAGCACCGAATCGTCCATGCGGGTGGAGATGCTACAGGCAAAAATCTTATCGATTATATTGCGCGCGAACTAGCGCCGAATGTTCATATTCATACATATGAGTTTGCTTATGAACTTCTCTTAAATTCGGTTGGTGAATGCTGTGGTATTCGGGTGAAAACGAATGAAGGCGAAAAATCATATTACGCCTCGTACGTGATCCTTGCTACAGGAGGAGCTGGTGCACTTTATGCTTGTACTTCTAATTGTGAGAATAGCTACGGAGATGGTATTGCATTAGCTTATTTAGCTGGAGCAGCGATCACAGATATGGAGTTTGTACAATTTCATCCAAGCCTGCTATATGTTAATGGAGCAAAAGGTCTTGTTTCCGAGGCGGTTCGAGGGGCAGGAGGTAAATTCGTTGATCAAAACGGGCAATCTATTATGGACGGAAAGCATCCTTTAGGAGATTTAGCACCACGCCATATTACAGCCTATGAAATGAACAAAATGCGAGCAAATGGACAAGAAGTATTTATTGATATTTCGAAAATTGAAAACTTCGATCAAAAATTCCCAACAATTCACGCCCTTTGTTATCAAAACGATGTGAATCTATCGAATGGCAGGATACCGATTGCACCTGGCAGTCATTTTTTAATGGGTGGTGTAATTACTAATCTCTACGGTCAAACTTCTATCCCTCGATTATTTGCCATTGGTGAAGTTGCTTGTACGGGGGTTCATGGGGCAAATCGACTTGCGAGTAATTCATTATTAGAAGGCATTACTTTTGGGCAAATGATGGCAACCTATTTACTAGAGAACGGAAGTAAGCAAAACAATTTTATAAGTAATAATGAAACCGGCACTCCTCTGCCTAAAAACTTATACCCAAAAGAATCTTTACAAAAGGCAATGCTAAGCAATGCTGGCATTGTCCGCTCAAATGAGAGTTTACAAAAATTGATTAATCAATTACCTGTCATCTCATGCAAAAAAGTAAATTTACAGCATTATTCTAAGGAACTTATAGAGTTATATTTTATGAATACAACCGCTTCTTTAATTGTTCACGCTGCACAAGCAAGAACAGAATCAAGAGGTGCACATATACGTGGAGACTATCCTTCGAAAGACAGACTTTGGCAAAGAAAATGGATTGTGTTTGAACAAGGAAAAATGAATGTGAGGAAAGATTTGTATGAATGTAATCAAACTGAAAGCTATGTTAACGAGTTTTTTTAATGAAGATATTGGTGATGGTGATTTATCGAGCGAAACAATTTTTTCGGCAGATGAACAAGGTTCCTTTACGTTTTACGCAAAGGAGGACGGCATTTTTTGCGGTGCACAAATTATCGAAATTGGCTTTCCAATATTAGATTCAAATTTACTTATACACGTATTAAAGGAGGACGGCGAGCACATTTCAAAAGGAGATCGGCTTGCGATTATTGAAGGATCTCTTCGCAGCTTACTAACAGGAGAGCGTGTCATTTTGAATTTAGTACAACGGATGAGTGGTATTGCCACAAAGACGAATCAGGCAGTCGCTCAAACAATTGGCACGAAGGCTAAAATTTGCGATACACGCAAAACCATCCCAGGTCTTCGTATGCTCGACAAATATGCTGTTCGTACAGGCGGAGCTTATAATCATCGTAGTGGTCTATATGATGCCATTATGTTAAAGGACAATCACATCGCTTTTGCCGGTAGTATAACAAAAGCTGTAGAAACAGCACGAAGTAAAATTGGGCATACTGTAAAAATTGAGGTAGAAATCGAAACGAAGGCGCAGTTAATAGAAGCGATCCATGCAGGGACAGATATTATTATGTTCGATAATCGGACACCTGCAGAAATTTATGACTGGATATCACTAGTCCCACCTCATATTGCAACCGAGGCTTCAGGCAATATAACGTTAGACAATTTGAGGGATTATGCAGAAAGTGGTGTAGAGTGGATTTCCCTTGGTTCCCTCACTCATTCCGTCCCTGCATTTGATATTAGCGCACTCGTACAGCCAAAAGGAGAGATTAGCTATGACACTCGCTAAATTTATGGAAAGCTCTATGCTTCCAGATAAGTATAAATCGATGACTCAGGAGGAAATGGAAACACGCATTCATGAAATAAAAAACAAGTTAGGTGACGATCTATTCATTCCTGGTCACCATTACCAGCGTGATGAAGTTATTCAATTTGCTAATATTACAGGAGACTCCCTACAGCTCGCTCAAGTGGCCGCCGCAAATAAAAAAGCAAAGAGTATCGTATTTTGTGGTGTACATTTTATGGCCGAGACAGCTGATATGCTAACGGAAGACGACCAAATAGTCTATCTACCAGATATGCGTGCTGGCTGCTCTATGGCGGATATGGCGAATATTTATCAAACAGAGGAAGCATGGGTAGCGCTAACAAAAACATTTGGGGATACAATCATTCCATTAACTTATGTGAATTCAACTGCGGCTATTAAAGCATTTACAGGGCGTAACGGTGGTGCTTGCGTTACATCATCCAACGCTAAAACGATGGTACAGTGGGCATTTACACAAAAACCTCGCATATTTTTCCTACCTGATCAGCATTTAGGGCGTAATACTGCTTTTGAACTTGGTATTCCTTTGGAGCATATGGCTGTGTGGAATCCAACTTCGGGCCAACTAGAGTATGATGGTGCACTTGAAGATGTGAAGGTCATTTTATGGAAGGGACATTGTTCCGTACACGAAGGCTTTACTGTATATAACATTAAGGATGTGCGTACTAAATATCCTAACATGAAAATTATCGTCCATCCGGAGTGTAGTCGAGAAGTAGTTGCTTTATCAGATGAGAATGGCTCTACGAAGCATATATGTGATGTAATCGAGGCTGCGCCTGCTGGGTCAAGCTGGGCCATTGGGACAGAGATGAATCTAGTCAAGCGATTAATCGCTAAAAACCCCGATAAGCACATTATTTCATTAAATGAAAATATGTGCCCTTGCTTAACAATGAACCGGATCGATTTACCCCATTTATTATGGACACTCGAAACGATCGAACAAGGTCGACAAGGGAATGTGATTTCGGTTGATAAAGAGATAACTGTTCAGGCGGTATTGTCGCTAGAGCGTATGCTCGCACATGCATAAAAGAAGTGTATGTTATACCTTCATTAGGGGTTAACTTTCTAGTAGATCGACCTTATTTAATTCGCTTGTCACCTTGCGATGTTCTTGATCTTTTAGACATACAAACACCCCTTTAGATGACTATAATCTAAAGGGGTGTTGTTGTTAGTTAATCTCTGTTTCCAATGTTTCTTACCATTCTAGTTCATAGTCCTCTTCATCAAGAACAACATTATAAATTTTCCATTTACTTTCATCGCTTTTCTTAAGATAAGCAGTTCCTGATAAGTCAACTGTCGTGTTAAAAGACATGTCTGGCGCTGTCATAGATACTTTATATACTAAGTTATCCATGCGGACTTGAGCAAAATGATTACTTACAGAAACAGCACTAATCGCGTATTCACCAATCTGTTCCATCGTGATTGTTGCATCTGATTCTTCAATCATCCCTGCCATATCCAAACTATCAAGTGAATAAGCTAGTTGATAACCAATTGTCGTTTCACGATAAAGAGCCTTTAATGCTTCTACGTCTTGTTGTTCTGTAAATTTCATTTCATCTTGAATGTTACGATCAACTGTTTGAATGATTGCATGTTGATCTCCATCTGTTTCAGGCACTAGATGCAAGGCACGGTCAATCATCACGATAGCTTCAGCACGAGTTGCATCATTGTAAGGTTTGAAGACATCCCCATACCCTTTGATAATTCCTAAAGCTGCCGTTTTTAAAACCGCTTCATAAGCAAAATTCTCCTGTGGTACATCCGGGAATACTTTTCCTGTTGCTGAAAAATCAAGCGTTGACTCGAATGCACGATAAATCATGACTGCCATTTCGTTACGTGTAATCTTATCATTCGGTCGGAAAGTACCGTCTGGTTTACCATTGATGATGCCTTGGCTACTGGCAATCTTAACATACTCGTAATACCAATTTGCCGGTTTTACATCAGGGAATGATTTAACTGTTTCACCTGCATGTAAATTCATCGAATTCACTAAAATTTTTGTGAATTCAGCACGAGTAATGGAATTTTTTGGTTTTATAGAAACGTATGTATATTCATATTCCTCTCCATCTTCCTCAAACGATTCTGTTTCCACATATCCGTCTATGATATCTGAATATAAGAAACGTTCCAATTCATTGTATGCCCAATGATCGTAATCAACATCATCCAAATAATATAAATCGATGGATTTTTCTGCTGCTACTACTGGCGAAACAGTAATAAATCCAAATAAAACAAGGGAAGATAAAAAAACATATAGTGCTTTCATTGGTTTGCCTCTACTTTCTTCTATTAAAATTTTTCCAATAGACGTAGTTTACAGGACTGTTACAAATATTAATAGAGCGAAAAATATGGGAATAGATGATTTTTTTGGCAATAATAAATCTCATAACTGGAGGAGACCGGGTTTGGGAAGTGATCAAGAGTAGCAGTTGAAAACACAAAAAGATGGAACGAATTCCATTCCATCTTTTAATAATTTGTATTCGTTAACTACTTGTTGGTTTGGAATAAAGATTTACTAATTCGGGATGTGAATATTCAATTAAAGCAAATAATTTACTAAGAAAACTCAATACAGTCTTATTCTTCTTACTTCGATAATTCACTACGACATATCTTATTTCTTATTATATTTTGCAATCAACTTAATCCCCCACCTAATAATTCCAATTACGATTATGAGAACACCATTAGCTAATGTTATAAGCCCTAAAATTGCACCACCATACCCAGCACCCTCTCCAGTTCCCCCTGAATTCCAATCATAAAAGTAATGAAATAATGAATAACTTGAAAAACCAAAAACTGGAGCAAGCATCATCATAATGATGCCAGATATAATAAGATTTAGTTTTCCTTTTTTAAACAGTATATAACTAGCGATATTAAGCGATATTATGACTATGATAAATAAATATAAAATCAAAGTATCCATTATAATTCCCCCTTAGTCAAATTCCACCGCAAAAAAACATACTTGCCAAAACATCCCGTCACTTAATTTAATACGTTTAATATGTATGTAAATTTCAATATTAAGTGAATTAACCAGCTTTAATTAACAAAAGTCCATTTCTGCTTATTGAACTAAACTGCTTACGACATTACACATTGTTATGACAGCATTTTAAGTGTTCTATTGTAACCCAAACTTTGATTTGGGAACGTTATTTGGAATTATTTTGTATACGTTATAAATGCTTGTTGCATTTAAACCTCCATAGGGTGAAGATGGAAAATGAATCGTATTAAACAATCGCGCCCGATTGTTGAAAATCGTTATTCATATGTACTCAAACTTTCATTTGGGAATGTAAATAAATGAATGAATGAATGAATGAATAGCAATTAAATATCTAATAGTGGGATAATATTAATTATTGGTTCTTCATACGGATGAATTTCTTTAATTGTTTTTAAAGTTTCTTGTATCTTTGAATACTCACATTTAAATTCTAATTTACATTCCGAGCCAAATGAAATTTCATTTTTTTCTCCATCATAAGGAATTGCTTTATCTAGAGGTCTCCAATACCCTTTGGTTTCCGTATAAGAAATAACATGATCATAATTTCCGACAGTTAATATACCGATAGCATTTAACTGATTTCTAATATTTTCTATAAACATTTCTGGTAGTAAAACTTCTACTTTCACTGTGGTAATATTCATAAAGCCCCTTCTTTCATTAAGTTATTGTTTACATATTATCTAATTTTAAAAGCTACCAAAGCGACGTTTCGGAATCTGGTATAAAAGGCTTTTATCTAGCTGAAGAAGACACAATTTCTTTTTCAAGAATTGCGCCCGATTGCTGAATATCATTATTCACTAAAGTCCCCCCATTATTGGAAAAATGTTTAGGTAAATCATTCAATTATAATTACTTCTCCATCCTTTAATGCTTTAAATGGTATTTTATTATTAATCATATATTCAATTGTCTCGTCTATATCCTCAGACTCTGGATGGTTTGATTTATAATGCGGGACAATTGCATATTCCAATATATTTAGTCCATCCCAAATAGTTTGATATTCATCTCCATATGGCTTTTGATCTGTGTCATCAGTTAAATGTATACCTTTTAGCGTTGGTCCAAGGATGCAAACACCAGCACTATAACCTCCATATAGGATGTTCCTATTTTCCTTAAAATACTTTTTAATTATTTTATCGAACCCACTTAACTTCATCGCCTGTGCAAGAATAAAGGTATTGCCACCCCTTACCCAGATAACGTCATACTGATTAAGGTATTGTTCTAGTTTCTCTGCATTATGAAAATATTCTTTTAAATCTAAAATATCCACTGTAAAACCGATTCTTTGAAGATCCGACACGTCAATGGCATCACTTTTATTCTTTCTTTCTAAATCCGTCGCAAAGTCTAATGCATTGTTGAGATAAGCAACTTTTCTATTGCCGTTTTTCGTTATTTCAATTAATTTTTGCTCTTCGTTACCAATTTTAAAAGACGATAGATAAAAATTCATATTATCCTCCTATTTTAAATAATCCCCTATAAATTTTATCATAATTTACCAATTTTTTTATAATAGTATTCCATTTACCTGCTGACCTGTTACCAAACATCGCAAGGAAGATTTAGGCAAGAACTTTTAATTCTTTAGAAAAAAACAATGGCATACCTTAAAAAAGGGAGGTGTTGTTATAAAAAAAGGGAAAATTAATGTAATCAGTTTGGTCTCATTATTGTTGATATTAGTGTCCTTATTTTTATATATACAGGTTTCTGGCAAGGAAAAAGAAGGTACGAATAGGAGTTCTCATTTATCCGAAGAGGAAAGACATGAATTAAACAGTTTGATGTGGCAGATCAGAAATAACTTAAATAGCGAAAATTATGGATTAGTTTTAGACCATGCTGTTTTGCCTAACGGAAACATTGAAGTAATCGTGAAATTAGGAAGTAACAAGATTGATAAAAAGACCAAAGAAGATATACAACAAATAGCAACTAACGTTATTAAACAAAATGATTTTGATTCTGATATATTTCAATTTAACATTACAAGTTTTTATAACTCCGAAAAAGAAGGCAATCATATTTCACAAAGGCTAAGTTACAATGATTTAATGGGAGACATCATGCTAAGTTTAAATGAATTAGGCTATGATGTTGCCGTACAGGGGGAAGTATCTTCAGACAAAAACGTTATAATATCATTAGCATTACCACACGATAAGTTCGATAAAAACACTAAAAAAGAAGTACAACAGTTTGCAACTGACGTTATTAAAAAATATAATTTTGAAACTGAAATATTTCAATTTAACATAACAAGTTACTATAATTCGTAAGTAACAAGAACTAATAACGTATACAAAACAAACTGAATAAACGTTCCCATACGCAAGTTTGGGGTCAGCAGAAAAATTGGTAAACGTTTTAGTATGAACTGCACCCCGTCAAGTAGACAGTCGAAATAATAAAAATTCATCAAGCGGCTTGAGACCTGAATTCCTTAGGACTTAAGCCGTTTAATGTTTCTTGATATCGTTCGTTGTTATAGAATTTTATGTACGTATCAATCGCATTTTTTAACTCTTCATACGTCTCAAATTTATGTAAATAATACTTCTCTACTTTTAGAGTTCCCCAAAACGCTTCTATCGGTCCATTATCAATACAGCGGCCGACTCTCGACATACTATGTGTCAGATTGGCTTTCTCCATGATTCGTTTAAATTCTTTTGATGTATATTGATATCCTCGATCACTATGTAGGATAGGAAATTCCTGTTTATTTAATTGGCGTATAGCTGGTTTAAGCGTCTTGAAAACTAAATCATTGTTATTTAATTGTCCAAATTTGTAACTCACAATAGATTTGTCATAAAGATCAATAATCGCACTTAAATAAGCCTTTTTACCGTTTCCATACTGGAATTCAGTTACGTCTGTACACCATTTTTGATTTGGCTTTTCGGCCGTGAATTCACGTGCTAATACGTTCTCAGCTGTGTAATCTGGTGTTACCTTACGGTACTTTTTGGGACGACGTCGAATAACTGCCTGCAATTCGGAAATCTGCATAAGACGATAAATACGTTTTTTATTTACTTTATTTAAGCCATTCTTTTTTCGTTGGCGATTGATTGTCATCGTGATTCTACGATAACCGTAAATACCATTTACTTGCTTATATAAATGTTCAATCGATTCGATTAACTGCTTGTTTTCTAGTTCATGTGATGTCGGTTGGCGGTTTAACCATTTATAATAAGCTGCTCGTGAAACATTCACTAATTTACAAAGTAATAGAATCGGAAATTTTTCTTTTTCTGCCAGTTCTTTAATAGCTAGATAATGACTTTGCGTACGAAGTTTACTTAACGAAGCCTCCTTTCGATTTCCTCTAACTTTTTTAAAAGTAAATTTTCAGCACGTAATCTTTCATTTTCACGTTCTATTTTTTTGATTTTTATACGTAATTTTTCTTCTGGTGTACGTTCATCTGCTGATTTCATTCGCCCACGGCGATCTTCAAGAGATGCTTCGCCACCATCTTCAAACTTACGCACCCACTGATATACTTGTTGATAAGTCACATCATATTGAACCGCTGTTGTTTTATAATCCTTTTCATTTGTTAAGCAAGCTTTCACGATTTCAATTCGTTCTTCAAAAGTAGTTTTTCTTCCTTTAGTCATAGTTTGGCTCATCCTTTGATTCGAGTCTTTTAATTCACTATGACTATTATATTTTTTTAACCAGCTATTGAATACTTTTCGACCACTGATTCCATATTTAATCATGATCTCATACTTTGAATAATTGCCTGTTAGGTAATCTTCAACGGCGTTTTTTTTCAATTCTTTAGGGTATCTTTTATTTTTAACGGGACGAAGTAATGCATCTGTGCCCCCGAATTGATATTTAGCGCGCCATTCATATAAGCGATTTGGATTCAAATTAAACATCTTGCAAATTTCTCTTGCAGAATAACGACCTTCCTCTAGGTATTTAAGAGCTGAAATCTTCGTCTCTAATGAAAATGTTTTATTAGACAAAAAAATGCCCTCCATTCGATAAACAGATTTTATTTTTTAATCTGTCTACCTAATGGGGAGCATATCAAGTAGCAGCGTTTACCGATTTTTTATTGGAATATTGTTTATATGAGCTTTTATGCATGTCAATGAAACGTTACAAAAGCAGCTCTTATACTTGCTGTCATAATCTTTAATTTGCATAAAAAATTGTATAGCTATTCTTATTGTGGATCCTCTCTAACCCGCCCCAAAGAAAAACGTTGCTTCACAATATGGCCCTATAACGGAAAAACGTGATCTTCTTATTGAAGAATCGCGCCCAAATTGTTGAAGATTGTTTTTTTCAACTTAGATACCCGTTTGTGAATATAAAAATTTCCTTCTCATCTTTCGTCAAATATTTATTTATTGTTTGCGCCAACTGAGAGCTTTTAGTTCCAATTCACTAACAAATTTCTTTTTTGCTGGGCTGTACTCGCTTGTATGCTCGAAGCGTTGCGCTAATTCTTCTTTAAAGCGACTGTAATTAATTACCTCTTGAGGATGAGCCCTTAAATAATCTCGAAAGATTAAATGCCTTTGAATTTCAGGATTATCTACCTCATAAAAATGAATATGGTGGGTTCTATTTTCGCCACCTTTTCGAAATAACCTTCTACCTGCAATCCCCCATTCTCCAGCAACATCATAACTAAGATCTGCCATCTGACTGTTGAATAAATCAACTTTTTCAATGCTTTTAACAATACACATCATATCAATAACAGGTTTTGCTTTCATTCCCAAAATGGATGTACTTCCAAAATGTTCGCACTGAATTATTTCGTCACCAAATATTGTTTTAAGAAACTCTGCTTCATTCTGAAACATTTGAGTCCAATTTACACTATAGTCTGTAAGACGAACTTTCATCGTGTCTTAACCTCCTTATATAATTGTCTATATATGGATAATTATAACAAATAAAGGGGTTCAAAATATAAACTGAATGAAAAACATCCAAAAAGCCTCGTTTGGATGTTGGTTTGGAATAAAGTTTGATTAAACATTAGCTGCAAAAGTTGATTTTATAATAGAAGAAACCCACGCATTTTGAACAAAAATTGATCAAAATGCGTGGGTTAAATTTAAGTACCGATACTTTTTTATAAAAAAATTTGATTAAACTTAGACTTTATTGAATATCTTTACTACATCTTGCTTAATTTCATTTACCCAATAATTATCTAGTAGAATAAATGTATTGAATATACTGTAATCTATACCATCTAATATAGATAAGCTGTTACATACCTCAACGAAAGATTTATAATCTCTAACTACACGGTTTAATGTTGCTATCACAGATTTATTCTTTTCCAATAAAGCCTTAGAGTTATTAAAAATTTCAATAGGATCTAAAGAGAAATTATCAATTAAAGTGTTGACTTGGAATAAAGTTTAATTAAAACACAGCTATAAATGATGTTTCTTATATAAAATCATAGCCCTATTTTGGAAAGAGTTTGATCAAAATAGGGGCTATTTTTCATATCTGTATAGGGCTTTTTTTAATAAAGATTGATCATTTCGGAAACCGAAGCGGTAGGGATTTTCCTCTGATAGATTTACTTTAGCTTTCTCATCTAAATCTTCTTGCTTTAAAATATTGCCCCATGCATCATATGTGTACTCAGCGACTAATTGGTCATTGTCGGTTGCAGGAAAAATTAGGTTGCTTGAATCCCATCAAGTGAGGAAATCAAACAACCTAACAAGTGTTTATATGTGTATCAATGCAAATATTGATTGGACGTTTGACTATCTTTTTGCTAATGATTTATCAAAAGTTGTAATTGTAGTTAATTTTCATAATTGCTTGTGCACCTGGTGCAGGATACTATAATCCTAAATATTAAAAGCAAATCTTTCTATAATAAATAATTATCCTATTATTTTTTCTCTATTAAATATTATTATCAAGCCAGTTAAAATAAACAGAATTCGATATCCCCGTACTATAAATTTACTATCTTTCTTAAATCCTATAATATTAAAGTGAAATTCTAAGGACATAAAAAAGAAATATAAAAAAGTCAACAATAAAAAATTGAGTTTATCTACTAATAAGAAAAATAATAAAATAAAACTATATATAATCATCCGTAAAAATTGATTTTTCATTATAACATCTCCTTAAGAAGGGTTTTTACTAAAATCCATTAAAATATCCATTTCTAGGGTACTTATCTCTCCTATCTAGAAACTTAAAAATAGATGTTCCAGGGTCGGTATAGAATCCTGCGATGTTAGTAGCTGCTGTTAATGCAGAAACTATATAACCAGTGATTTTTGCTGATATCCCCTTTCTAATTAATGATTTTTTTATATTATTCGCAAAAATAACACGTTTAGCTGCACTTAATTGTTTTTTGGAATAGCTCGCCAAGATTTTAGCAACACTTCCTCCAAAAGATACAGAAGCGATAAATAATACTGCATTTATTGTTTTAGATAGAAAAGCTTTTTTATTCCACCAAGCATTTTTCCAATACTCCCCACTGGGATCCACAAACATCAGTGGATTATTATTCGCATAACTATACCCATTCAGCGTAATCGGATTCATTGTATCGCCTCGTACAGGATCTAGTGATAGAAATACCCCTGTATCCGGGTTGTAATATCGCGCCATTAAATAATAAAGCTTCGTTTCCTCGTCATATCGATAGCCAGCGTAACGGTAGGGATTTTCCTCTGATAGATTTACTTTAGCTTTCTCATCTAAATCTTCTTGCTTTAAAATATTGCCCCATGCATCATATGTGTACTCAGCGACGATTGTCCCGCTTTCATCTGTTAAGGCGAGCACGTCCCCTCGGTAGTTTGTTAGATAGTAGTAAGTTACACTATCGTACGTCATTGTTAGAGGATGCCCTTTATCGTCATATGTGTAGGATTTTGTTATCTTGCCACTTGCATCTTCCTCGAATAATACGTGATTACTTGTCCCGTCATAGCGATAGAACGTGTCTTTACTATTAACGTTACTATATATACGGCGACCGTTTTCATCGTATTTATACGTTGCCACCGTTGCGCCAGCTAATGTTTTCACTTGTGTTAATTGATCAAATGCATTCCACACGTATTCATAACGCCCGTCATTTGTCACATTGCCGTTGACATCGACGGCAACATTCATCGCGCCGGCCGTTGTCATTTGGTTGGCATCGTTATACTTATAATCCGTTTTTGTAGTAACACCATTTTGCGTGATTGACTTCGACAAACGATTTCCTACATGATCGAATGTGTAATCGATCGTTACGCCATTGCTCGAGTGCTCTTGCTTTAATTGATTTAATGCATCATAGGAATACTTAACTGTCCCTGCATTGCTTGTGACCTGTGTGATTTGCTTATTCGCATCATAGTCATACGTATGTGTATCGCTTTTATTCGTTGTTTTAAATGTTTGTGTTTTTAGTAATGTCTCATTTCCAATATAGTCATTGGTAACCGATGCCCCGTTATCGAGTGTAGTCGTTTTTGGTAAACCATTGGCATTCAGTGTAAAGTTGGCAATTGTTTTTTCGTTTAAAGATAGGCTCTTTGTTTGTCCATTTTCATCTGGTGTATAGTTGATTGTATTTGTACCAAACTGAATCGTTTCTAATGATTCTTCATTTTTATAACCGTACGTAATAGCATTGTTTTTAGGCGCGCTAAAGTCAATACGCTGTAACAAGCCATTTTCTGATTCCGTGTATGTTACCTTTTGATTATTTAACGTATGGTTTGTCACAGTTGTAATTAAACTATCTTTTTTAGTTGTAAACTGATTAACATTGTTAATTTTCACAACTGACGTTTGTGTTTCTTCATCATTCGTATATCCAATGACAGCTCTATCCGCTTTAACTACCTCGGTTAATTCACCATCAGCATTATAGTGATATTTTGTTATCTTTCCTTCTGCATTTTTCTCTTCTTTCACTGCATTTTGTTCATTGTATTCTAAACTCGTTTGTTTGCCCGCAGCATTTGTAACTGTTACTAAATTCCCGTTCCCATCATATTTGTAGTTTGTTATCCCATTGGCGTCTGTTACTTTGATTAATTCATTTTTTAAATTGTAATCATACGTCGTTAGTTGATTTTTTCCATCTTTATAAGATGTCATATTGCCATTAAAATCAGTAATCGTTTCCGTCGTAATACCTAATTCAACGTCTGTATGCACAGTCCGTTTTTGATCCTTTGAATAATCATTGTCAAATGAATCCATTTTCCCTGAAGGGTACGTAATGGACTTTAAATCGCCCCGTGTATCATATGCATAGGAAGTTTTTTCCCCCTTCGGTGACGTCGTTGTTTTTAAATTGCCATTTTCATACGTATTGGTCGTTATTTGATTTTTAGCATCCGTATGCTTTAAAACATTACTAAATTGATCATACATAAATGACTCACTTACACCTTTTGAATCTGTTGTGCTTAACACATTCCCTTTTGAATCATAATTATAATCTTTCTTGTATGAAGAGCCATCTGCATAACCTACCGTTTCAGTTAACACATTATAAGTATTCTTGTCTAACTTATAAGTTGTTGTTTCACCTGAAGCATCGATTATTTTTTCCGCAACGTAGTTATCATTCAATTCATATTGTGTAATGGAACCTTCCGGGCTTGTAACCGTCATCACTTGAGGAATGTTTGTTCGATTTAATGCATAATTGGTAATGGAAGTTACTTGTCCTTCCAAAGATGGTTCTGTTACAGAAATTAAATCCCACTCATTATTATATTCGTAAAGCATCGTTTTTTGATTACTATCGATGATTTTTGTTAATTGCCCATTCGTCGTATAATAGAATGAGGTAGCTGTTGTCGTAGTTGCATCTTTTTTCACAACTACTCTTATTAAATTCCCATCTGTATAGGCGTAGGTAATCTCTTGATTATTTAAGTTAATTTTTGAAATAAACCCGTCTGCATCATAATTAAATTTCAGTTGAGTCCCTAAATTCGTAGTAATGAAAGTAAGCTGATTCACCGTATTGTATGAGTACGTAATGGTATTGCTGTTTCGATCTGATTGCGTCGTTATATACGCTACTTTTACATCTGTATCCGTTGAATTTTCTCTTACTGTAAATGTAGTTGTATAACCCGTTTGCGTTGTTAACTTATAACTGATCGCATCCACTTTTTCTAAACGATCATAATTGCCAGCTGGGGCAACATAATTGCTTCCGTCCCATTCAAACACATGGACCGTCCCATCTGCATCCTTATAATCAATATCGCTACCATTTGTCCCGATATAAAGCTTTTGAGAACCTGTAAAGCTCCACCCATATCCAAAATCTGACTTTTCAAAATCCTTACTATTATACGTTCTTGTAAAATCCAATCCGAAATCGGCATAGTTGAATAAACTGAAATCGGTATATTGGATGATATTATTATTTGTGCCTAAATTGACGTAATTGGATCCATTTGAAAGATTATGTGACGCATAATCCCAATAGCCTTCTAAGCCTAGTCGGTTCGGTGTTTTAAATGTGACCACGAGCTTCGGTTTATAAGCAAGGGGATTTGTTGTGCTTTCACTACTAATGAATTTTTTATAAATCAATGTACCTTCTGTTGTACTCTTTAATAGTACACCTAAATTCGTATTTGAATTGACAACCCAATCTCTTACTAAATCTGTAGGAAGTGCCCATCTTTTTAACCCGTCTTCTACCTTACTCGGAACGGAAGAAATACCATTAACTGTTGAAAGTGCTGCTGTATTGTAATCCCCACCTACAGCTGTCCATTTACCAGCTGTCGCATAGTTATTCCATGTTGCTGTATTTTCATCCCATGAACGCTTCATTGAATGCAAGCTTAAATCAATCGGATTTGGTGAATTGCTAGAAGATAAATACAAATTTAAATCAGCAGATAAAATCACACTATATTTTGGAATTGGTGAAACATCAAATTTCATTAAGCTGCGCACAATATTACCATCAGTTGCCGTGCCAGTCCCCAATTCAGTATCATTTCCGCCTGTTTGCGTTGGGAAATTTTTACGAATCGTTGTATCAACCATTTTTGAGTTTCCTTGGATGCGTATAATGGTTGGATCAATGACAATTGGAAATTGACGTTCTTCCCCCTGTAGCCAAGCTGAATCCGGGATTAAATCGATCCATATGGAATTGTTTTCTTTACGTGTTTGAAGCGTAATATCATAGGATTTCGCTTCTTCTGGAATCGCGTCTACCCCATCAATCGATTGGAATCCTGCGGGTTCAAAAGCATCATACATAAACGGTGCCTCAATGACATAAACCACTTCACCCGAAGACGCATCCTTCAAATAAATTTGATTATTGATTTGTTCATAGGTCATATTTTCTAGCGACAGTTGATACGAAAAGCTTTGTGGCAAACCATTCTCAGGCTTTTTATCAATAATAATATCTTCTTTTACAAAGTTTTCTCCAACAGAGTATGTAGTCGAAATATTTTCAAAAACATCCGTGTACTGAATTTGATTCTCTGTAGCAACCCCTACAACCTCATTGGCAAGTATTACTTCACCATTTTGTTGAATTTCCTTTAAGCCCATATCGAGGGTATATTGGTTCTCTGTCACTTGTACATGATTCGTGTCATCTTCTAATTTTTCATCAAACGTGACAACAAAGTTATTGTCCTTATTTTTGAACTGGCCTTTACCATTGACCTTTTGCTTTTGAAGGTCATTATCAATTTCCTTCCAGCTGCCATTATTCCCTTTAAAATGAATCGGTGCCTCATAGATTTCTGTTGAAAAGGTACCGTCATGATTGTTATACGTTTTTGAGGTTTCTGTACGTGCCTCTAACACTTCTATTTTTTCTAGTACATTTTTTGTGGACTGTTGTTTAGTACCACTTGCACTTGCAAAATTCCCAAAAGGAATAAACCCAATGAACATTGTCAAAACGATCATTTGAGCTACTATTTTCTTAAGCAAATTTATTTCCTCCTATAATTTATTGACTTTAAAACCTTTTCAATTCTACATTTTATTACTCAAAAGTAACAATGCCGAACTGTTTATAATAAATAACACATTTAGGAAATGAATATACCAAAAGACTCATATGCGCCCCTAAAGGAAACCCCCGTGGGACTTGCTCAAGCGATTTATGTGTCCATTGTTCAATTAAACTGCTCCGTTAAAAGTTCAATAAGATCATTGGGTTGCATATGCAACTCAATGATCTTCAAATTGGAATGGCAACAGATTTGGACAACCTCCTACTCCAGAGCCTCTACCTTCTTTAATCCATTTTTCAACTTTAGATACCCTAGCTCTTTTAGGCATAAAAAAACACTCCTTTAGATTATAGTAATCCTAAGGAGTGAACCGGTGGTGGCTAGGCAAATCGGTAATTACTAAAAGGAAGCGTAAATACAGCTAAAGAAAAACTTTTCAGTTTCCCATCAATATAAAGCTTCACTTCGCCCCAATCGAATTCAATTTCACGTCCAGCAGTCGGCTCTTGGCGAATAAATACTTCTTTTGTTCGTTTTTCTTCACGCTGTACAAAATTACGTACAGTCTCTTCGTTCCTTTCTTTTTTATAGGCCGGAGGCGTTAAGTAGTTATCTGTAATAGGTAGATTTCTTGTATCCTTCTGCCTTGTTGCTAAATCTTGTTCAATATATTTATAGTATTTCGTGACATTTTGAGCTTTAAAGCTATTTGATGCTGGCTCATATTGTGTTTATGATAAGCTAATAATACTTCTTGCTTCTTTTTCAAAGGAATCACCTCTATATCCTCCTAACTATTTACAGTTAGGAATAGTTTGGTATAAAGTGGCTCTCATTTCAATTGCGTTAGTGGCTCAGTTTTAGCTTAACAAATACAAGCAATATAGTTTATTAACCTATAATGTTGCAGCATTCTCACCTTATTCGTTCAACCCAAGCACTATGATTTACAACCCCCCCCCTAGCGGGAGTAGAGCGTGGAGATAGAAATATCACATTACAAACATTAGAAAAAATTACAGTTGGTTTGGAAATTAACGCAAAAGATCTTTTCGAATTAGAATCACCTATGAAGCAATTGCCTATTGAATCTGAGCAGCTTATACATATGTTTGCTGAGCAATTAAAATTAAAATCTGATATAGAAGTAAAATTAATCATCGACTTAGCCAATAAAATATTCGAGACATATTCAAAATAAAAAGAAGACTGCATTCAATTCTGAATAACAGTCTTCTAAGTTCTACATTATTTAATGATTTTCAAATCATTAATTGAAAATCTTTGCTGGTTATTTTCAAGATATTTTGCAAAAAATTCGTCTTCAATACCAGTAATACTTGCTACAAACTTTATATCTACTTTTAATTCCTCTGTTAATTGTTCTAGATCAATTATCTTCTTATCCAGAATTAGCTGAAGTATACTTCTTACTTTCATTGGCTTCTCGATAGTAAGAATAGTATCTAACGGTTCTTCTTTTCTATATCCATTTTTATTTATGGACATAAAAAAATAGCGAAATTGTTGATGCGTAATTAATTCCAAGTTTCTAGCTCTCATAGCCATAGCTTGTAACGAAACTAACCACTTCTCTTTTAATTCTTTATATGCATCAGGGTTGGATACCTTACTGATTTTTAAAATATCCTCAGTAAACGCTTTTCTTGGCATAAGAAACTCCGAAGCAAATAAATGAGCCTCATCTTCTTTTAATTTATAAGATGGTTTATCAAGCATATTAAATTCTGTTTTATAATGTAATAATAAATGTCCTAGTTCATGAGCCAAATCAAAGTTCCGACGTGCTGCTGATTTTTTTATATTCCCTAATACAATGTACGGAATATCATCTTCTGTCCATAAACTATATGCATCAATCGTTTCGCCAATAGATTTTTCAAAAATAAACACACCTGATTTTTCTAAATGAAATAAAAAGTTTTTATTGTTATCCTCTGACAAATTAATATGTTTTCTAGCCATTTCTGCTATATGACGAATTTGCAGATTACGTTCAGCCTGTTGATTAGAATTTAAATACTCTAATACCTTTTGTCGTAATGACAATATTTCGTTTTTAGGGTACTTTATTTTTTTACCTATTTTCTTTATAAATGCATCTAAAAACTTTACATGCATTAGTTCACTTTGAGTCTTCATTGCTGTATTGATTGACTCTGAACGATAGGCAATTCTTTCGATGCGAATATTCTCTGGTTGATTGTTCTCTAATAAATCTTCCCTAAAAAAATAAGCTGATTTAACTTTAAATAAAGTTTTCATCTTATTTACTACTTCTAATTTAGGAGACACATAACCATTTTCATATTGCCAAACAGCTTGTTCTGTAATACCCAATTCTTCAGCTAACTGCGAACGGCTTAGCTCATTTAAAATTCGGATATTAGTTAAGCTTTTACCAATAAACAAATTAGTAGCTCCTTTCTTAATTCGATATTAACTTTCTCCAGTTGCTTCATCGATATCATCTTCAACAATTTCAATATCATATAAACTTGCATCAGGCATTTCAGTTGAATTTTGTAATATTGCTTTAGTTTGTTCTTCCATTTCAATTATATGAGATGTTTTAGTATTGATATGGTCAGATAAGTCTTCAACCAAATACGCTTTATTATCTAATGGATTAGGCATCCATAAATTAACAGCGTTAATTAAAAATTCGTCATCAATTTCATAAGTAACAATATAAAACCTGTCATACTGTTTAGCTATTTCTGATACTTCTTCATTCGTTAAAGAAGCGAAGGGTAGCTCGTCAAACAATACTAACTGGCGTGATTGTCCACTTGGAGTTTTATTAGTCTTACTAGGAAACTCTACATCTTCATTAATACTTATAAACTCCTCCATATAAGCTGATTTCTTACTTTTAGAACGTCCATACGTATCTTTACCTCTATCAACAGCTTCTGGATCAAAATAACGTGCATTTTTAATCAAAAAGAGTGTTTTGATATCATCAACACTGAATTTTAAATACTGCCATGTAACCCCAGCTTTTGAAAGCTTACTTTCTACCCCTAATTTTTCACATTGAACTGCCACGTGGTGATCAATATGATTTCCTTTTACCCATGCATAAGCACCATGAACTTTTAAATTACGCGCTGCTTCTTTTCTTACACGTAAATAATCCTTATACCCTTCGATAATTCCATCAACAATGCTTTCACTTAGCTCTTCTGACAAACGAAACTTTTTCATCAATAAACCAATCCCCTTTGCATTTCATGGATAAAATCACAATAAAAAATGATTTTCTTTAATTATAATTAAAGTTTAAGTGTATTAAAAGGATTATCTATTAAACGTCAGAGATTTTATTGAAGACCAAATTTTTAAAGTTACTCGTGTGCTTTACTTTATAAATTGCTAGGCTCTTTTCCCATTTAACTAAACCTTCTTTTAACCAACTACCTGAGCTGAATATAATGTATTTTAGTAATGGTTCAATATGCAACTTAATATTTGAACCATCTAAGGATGTAATAATTAAAGTAGAAACACTACGTCCAGCGCGTTCAAGTTCTAACAATGCCACTTCTTTTCCATTCCTTAGTTTTACATAAGCCACTATATACTTTCTAGGAGTAATGCCATCATCTAAAAACGCAAATGAACGCTCTCGTATGTCAGTTAACTCACCAACATATGCCTCCACACTTTCTACAAAATAAGCTCTTGATAACTCATTTAATACATCTTTAAAGTCCGCTAATTCACCATTAACATATGTATTTTGTAAAGACTTTACTTCTAAGCCTCTTAATATATTTGTTCCGCCAATATCCCCCATTGAACGGCTATTATTATCTACTTTTACTGTCTTTTTTGTATTATCATCAATTCCGTCACGTTGTTTAGTTGAGACCGTTCTTTGTCTAGTGATCAATAGAGCATCTGTGTACTCATGAGTTAAAATATCTGTTACTACCTCATCAAATTCATTTGTACGTCCATCAACTGTTGCATCGGCTTCATAATCACCTGAATTGGAAAGGGGGAGAATTATACGTTTTCTTGGCTCATTCGATTTTTCCTGACGTACAAGGCTAGGATGAGTAATTTCTAAATTAGAAACCTGTAGTTCTTTTTCTAGCATCGATTTAATATTTAAAACTGTATATCCTGTGGCCGTTTTTTTCACACGTAACTTCAATTTAATCGGTGTTTGAAATGGCCAATCAAACCTAATAGAGTTATTAAATTGAAAGTTACTAGCCATACTTTCATAAACTTTACGAACAGGATTGGTCATTAACAACCAAACTAAGTGATGCAAGTACTCGTTCTTTAAATACTTTGCATTATATGAAGATGTAAAATGTAATCGTAATAAATCAGGTTCATATTCCTCTGTAAAATATAACGGGAACGAGTTCATTTCAAAGATGCGATTTAGAAGGAACGCATTCGGTGCAATTATCCCTCTCATTACTTCAATTAATGGTAAATTCAAACGTTCTCGGTTATGTTTGATAACGAAAGTTTGCGATCTTTCTATATAGTTTGTTTTATGTATTGTATAGTCTCTTTCAAAATATCCAACACAATTTGGCTCTATGGTGATAATAATTTCTTCAGTTTGATTAGGTGAAATAGGCTGCGTAATGACTCCATCTATGTAATAATGTTGGATTATTAAAGAAGTTAGTGTAGTCCAATCAACTATTAACTTTTCAGTTGTATAATAGCCACTAACTTTTCCACTAAAATAAACTGGCAACACAACCTTTTTTTCGTCTCTAAAAGGCGCACCGATCCACTCTAATTTTACACGTGCACCTTTATCAAATGGCCAATCTTTAAGTTTTATACCTTTGTCGCTCATCAATTCCACCCAGTTCCTTTTCTATATACCTTACTAATATTGGTTGAATCTTTTTAAAATCCTTTGATTTTACTCCAGCCAGCCGCTGAACATGCCAAAGCTTTATTTCGACTTCCTCACGTTTCATGTCATCAATCACTTTATAACAACGACGTATCTGAAATTCCTGTACACTTTCTGTAATTTGCGTTAACAAATTTTTTGTAATAGGCAACTTTTCTAGATGTTTCTCCAAATTGGCTAATATTCCTACCCGTTTCCCCAAAATAGATGAGGTAATTCGAATCGGCTTCTTAGACGCTCGTAATTGTTCATATATCTCTTTTATTCTCATTGAATACTCTTTATCTCTTTTATTCCAATCAACGGTTTTAACATCATTTCTGCGCTTTTGAGTTGGTGGTAAGGCATTAAATAACCATTGTTTATCATGTCTATATAAATACATAAATTGCTTTTGATATGCTTTACGTAATTGTGAGCGACTAAATTGAGGATTATTTTGCATAATCTCAATAAATTCAGCTCTGTATAAGAGTAACTGTGAGGTTGGAATAGGGCATATTTGTAGTTCCGATTCCTTTAATGGTTGCTCTAGATACTTTTTAACAGTTTTCGAATCAACACCTAATTCTCGCGCCATAGCTCGGATGCTTAATGTGTCATTAGATAATTCATTTAACCTTTGATGCCAAACCTCGCCAAAAGCTTTCACTCGACCAAGCTCGAACATATCTGTCGCTTGTTTTCTTGCATAAGTAAACCCACATGAACATGTAAATGTACCAATTAAATTTTTAGTTTTATAATCCCTTGATACATCTACATCTTGAATTACAAACTGCTTATAATGTAATGCAGCTTTATTTAAACAAGGAAATGGACCAGCACCAAATGTACCTTGATCTGTTGTTAATTGCGCAAACTCTGAAATATTTTGTTGTAAAAAGTGCAATAAAAACAAATGACGTAACGGATGTACATGTCGCTTTGAATTACGTGTTAATACTTTCAACCAGTTGTACTCATCAAATTCATTTAGCTCGCTCTCATATTCTTGAAGAAAACCTGATGGAAAGGAGGAGGCTACAACTTTATACAGTTCTTTCTGACGTACATGATTAGATGCTGTAATTAAATTACGCACTCTCAATAAACTTCTGTATTTCGTACTTACAACTTCCCTCGAAAGTTCATGTAGTGGTAGTTGTAGTAATTGATAAGCTTGTTTTGCGATTTCAACAGCAATTTCCTTATAGTTATCCACTTCATAAATGGCTGTTAAATTCATATGTCTCATTTCAAAACGGACATATGCTATTCGGCTATCACTTTTAATCGGATATTGGCGCAATGGGATTTCGTGATTTGGACAATAATTGATGCCTTGTAACTGATGCTCTCTATGAATATATGGTTCACCATATTGCGCATTATCGTCCTTAGCACATTCAGCACAATAATATAGACCATCCTTTCGGCAAATACTTCCGGCTACAATACCAAGTCTTGTATATAAAGCTTGTCCATCTTCTAATACGTCCTGCAATATCTCTTGCTGCCGAGCTTCCGATAAAAATGAAGCATAGTAGGGGTAAATCGTATGATGAGCTAAAAGGGACTCAACGGAATACTGCGATCCTATTTGCTCAGCCAAGACGGAAAAATAACTACCAATCTCCACACTCGGTATTACAGAACGACTGCCAAACAACTCTTCTAAGGTGTCCTTACAATCAATATTTCCACTGTAAAAATGATAACGGGAAATGGCTGAATACAACAATTCATTTGGATATGGAGTTGGGAAGAAGGGTAGCATTATTCATCATCCTTTTCACAATTTATGGTAAAACCATACAGAACGTACGTTTCTTTTTTTATAAAGTATATTGTTTTTTATTATAATTTTCCATAAAAATTGAAAAATAATGACATTGTCTTAGTGTACCTTTGGATTCGGAACATCTGTCTACTATGGTTTCTTCTTAAATACAAATTTTATATAATTGACAAAATATTCCGCATTTGTTACGATTCCTTTAATAAAAGCATACAAATTCGTTGAAGAGAAAAAGTAATGTTTCGTCTTGTTCCCCAGAGAGCTGATAAATTGGTGAAAGTCAGTGTTCAAGTGTTACATGAAAATCCTCTCTGAGAAGGTTAGCTGAAATCAGTAAGCGAACCCGGGTGTCTACCGTTAAAAAGAACGCGTATGATTGTACGTTGCTAAGTGCTATTGGATCGGCTTCAATAGAATTAGGGTGGTATCGCGGTTAACCCCGTCCCTTACTTGGGACGGGGTTTTTTGTATGCCTTTTATACACTATGGTATAGGAGGAATTGATATATTTATGGTAAAAGAAACAATGCAACAAAGAGAACAAAGAATTCGACTGTTTTGGAATGCATCAAATATCTTTGAAAAATCCATTAAAAATCGTCAAGAAAGCACACCGTTTGTATTTTATGAAGGGCCACCGACTGCTAATGGATTGCCACATGTAGGACATGCTTTAGGAAGAACTGTTAAGGATGTTGTTGCTCGTTATAAAACGATGCAAGGTTTTTTAGTTGAACGTAAAGCTGGTTGGGACACTCATGGTCTGCCTGTTGAATTAGGCGTTGAAAAACAGCTTGGAATTTCCGGGAAACAAGAAATTGAAAGTTATGGCATAGAACAGTTTGTTGAAAAATGTAAAGAAAGTGTATTCACATACGAGAAAATCTGGCGTGCATTTACAGAAGAATTAGGCTATTGGGTAGATTTGGATTCTCCCTATTTAACCTTAAGTAATGAGTATATCGAAAGTGTATGGAATATCCTTAGTAAAGTACATCAAGACAAGTTACTTTATAAAGGCCATAGAGTATCACCGTACTGTCCTAGTTGTCAAACATCATTAAGTTCACATGAGGTAGCACAGGGTTATAAAGATGTTAAGGATTTATCAGCAACTGTAAAATTTAAACGTACAGATTGTAATGAGTTCTTCCTTGGCTGGACAACAACACCATGGACATTACCAGCGAATGTTGCCCTTGCCATGCATTCAGATTTAACCTATGTAAAAGCTGAACTAAATGGAAAAACATATATCGTAGCAAAATCTCTTGTGTCAAAGGTCCTTGACTCCGAAGCTAAAATTATTAGTGAGCACAAAGGAATTGAATTTGAAGGTGTTGCATATCACCCTCCATTTAATTATGTAAAAATAGAAAAAGGTCATATCGTAGTAATGGCTGACTATGTAACTGAATCAAGCGGAACAGGTATTGTTCATATTGCGCCTGCATACGGTGAAGATGACTATCGAACTGTAACTCAAAATAATCTTTCGTTTGTCAATGTGGTAAATCAGCAAGGCAAATATACTGATGCGGTTTCCGATTTAGCTGGTCACTTTGTAAAAGATTGTGATGTTGAAATTATTAAGCTATTAGCAGATTTAAATTTACTTTTCCATAAAGAAAAGTATGAACACAGCTATCCATATTGCTGGCGCTGTGATTCACCACTACTTTATTATGCAAATGATAGTTGGTTTATCAAAATGTCATCACTAAAAACCAAACTACTTGAAAATAATGCAACTGTAACATGGTATCCAGAACATATTAAAGAAGGTCGATTTGGAAATTTCCTTGAAAATGTAGTCGATTGGAATATTAGCCGAAATCGCTACTGGGGGACTCCTTTAAATGTATGGATTTGCACATCTTGTGGACATGAAGAAGCACCTGAAAGTATAGAAAAATTAAAAAGCTTAGCAATGAAATCTCTCCCAGAAAACTTAGAATTGCATAAACCATATATAGACGAAGTGATCTGTAGATGTCCTGAGTGTCAACATGAGATGAAGCGTACATCAGAAGTAATAGACGTGTGGTTCGACAGTGGTTCTATGCCCTTTGCTCAACACCACTATCCATTTGAACTAGAAGTATTCAAAAAACAGTTTCCTGCAGATGTAGTTATTGAAGGTATTGATCAAACTCGAGGTTTTTTCTATAGTTTGTTAGCTGTTTCGACGCTTTATACGGGAGGCGCACCTTATAAAAACGTTTTATCATTAGGACATGTTTTAGATGAACATGGGCAAAAAATGTCGAAAAGTAAGGGGAATGCTCTAGACCCCTTAGAATTAATGCATGATTATGGCGCAGATGCATTACGTTGGGCTTTGCTAGTAGACAGTTCACCTTGGAACCCTAAACGATTTTCAACAAAAATTGTACAGGAAGCTAAGTCGAAGTTTTTAGATACACTTGAAAATACCTTTAGTTTTTATCATTTATATGCGTCCATTGACGGATATAAATTCAACTCAACTCTACCCGGAAAACAAACAAAGATGGATGAATGGATGTTATCACGCCTTCATAGCACAATCTTTAAAGTAACAACATTCATGGATGATTATCAATTTACACAGTCAAGTCGTGAAATTGCCAAGTTAATTGATGATCTAAGTAATTGGTATATCCGTAGATCCAGACAACGCTTCTGGGCTTCTGGTTTCTCAGAAGATAAACGTGCAGCTTTTAATACATTACATGAAGTACTCAGTACAGTCTGCAAGTTATTAGCACCTTTTACACCATTCATAGCTGAACATATTTATATGCAATTGCATGATGAAAGTGTTCATTTACAGGACTATCCAAAACCAAACAAAGTAGTAATAAATGACAGTCTTGAAAATGAAATGAAAGATGTAATCAAAATCGTTGAACTTGGCCGTAGTATACGAAATGCTGAAAGTCTAAAAGTAAAACAGCCCTTAGCTGAAATGGTTATTTGTTCGAACAGACATTTCGATGCATATCAAAGCATTATTCAAGATGAACTAAATGTTAAGAAAATACACTGGACAGAAAACTTAGCTGGTTTAGCAGATGTATCATTAAAACTAAACTTTAAAACAGCTGGTGCTGTATTTGGAAAACATGTAAATGATCTGAAAAACTATGTTGAAAATATATCATTAGATGAAAAAGAAACATTAATAAGAGAAGGGAAATTGGAGGTACAGATATCTAGCCAACGCTTTATATTAGACAACACACACGTTTTAACAGAAACACACGTGAAGGATGGTTATACTCTCGCCAAAGAAGGAACTTTAACTGTACTATTGTGTACTCAATTAACACGTGAACTGGTTGATGAAGGACATATCCGTGATTTTATTCGCTGTATCCAAGATAACCGTAAAAAGTTGAATTATCCAATTGAACAATATATTGACCTTCATATTCTTTGTTCCTCAGAATGTCAGGAATTGATTAATAAATTTAAAAAATTAATTAAGGCAAGTGTATTGGTACAAGATATAGTATTTGTTTCAACAATGAATTCACAACCCGTTGTGAAATATGAATTAGATAAAAATGGTTTAGAATTTACTATGAATTTAAAATAAAGATTGAATTATTAAACGCATTTTACGCAATTACTGTAAAATGCGTTTTTAACAATTGTATTCTTGGTTAAAAATATAATTAATAAAACTCCTGCAATGTATTTTTTATATATCCATGACTTACTAATAATTCATATGAATGTTTTTTCTGTTTCAACGCACGCTCTCTTACGTCTAATAATGGAAGTAATTTCTTAGATGAGTTTGGCTTCTCTTTCCATTCTTTCGCTTTTTGATTCAATATAACTAACTCTTGGATTACTTGAAGTTTAATCGTATTGTAATCTATGTCAATTGCTGATGCCTTTACAACCTTATCTACTAACTTTTGAATCTCTCTAGTAGATAGTTCATCAAATATACCAATGGAGACTATATCTATATTCAAGTTCTCTATCATGTCGTGTCTTTTATATTCCAATGTATTCCGACGCTCTTTCATGGCAGCCTTAACTCGACCTTCATACACTGTATTTTGCTTATGATTTTGCATTAATTCGTCCAAATTAATCATAATATCCTCATATTTATACATAGCGGCAAAATCGTTATTGCGAATAGCGTTTAACATCGGCTGAATAATTTTCATATCCTTCTTAGCAGTTTGCTTCAACACTTTTGCTGTAATAATCTCTTTCTCATTGCTTTCATCAAACAAAGCTCTTTCTTGGGCCAATATAAAGAGATTTACAGCTACAGACGTAATACCCTGGCTTTCCTCATAAAATGTCTTTTTTACGTTTTCTGTTAGCTCAGAACGTGTTTTAAGGCATTGTAATTCCCATAATGTTTCTAAAAAGAAGTCCCATTCCTCACTATCTTCTGCCATCCGATCCCAAATAATAGCTCCATCACTTGCAGCACGTCGAGCTTGCCTAAAATTCCCTTTAAATAATTGCTGGGCTTTAGATGTACCAATCAGAACGGTTGGAATGCCTACCGTATTAGATAAAGTAACAAAGAAGTTTAACATTTCTTCTTGATCATTCTTTGCATGTAGCAAATGTTGAATTTCATCAATCACTAATACACCAATGCCGTACATACTCGCTAAAGAAGTCATATGTAAAAGCATTGTAGATGTAACACGATTTAAATAGCCGAATTTCTCTAAATAACGTGTACCTAACAAATCATCAATCGCTTTAAAAAAGCTTTTGCAAAGTGTTGAAAGACTACCATCGTACGGACAATCTATCTTTAGCCAAACAATCTGTGTGCGGTTAAACGGCTGTTGCTTATATACCTCATGCTTAATTACTTGAGGATACATTAATAACAATCGTTCGATTGCAGTTGTTTTACCAATACCTGAGATACCTATTATTGATAAACTATCTGCTGTCGAACGAATGTGATTTAATCGTTGATCAATATATTTATGGGCCTGATCTTCATCTTCACGTAATTCATGTAGTAATCGAATTTTTTCAAAAAATGTTTTATCTAAAGGGTTTCTAGCTAAATAACCTCTACGGATTAATGTTGATAAACGTCGCTCTACCTCAAAATGAATCGGTAATGGCTGAATAAAATTCTTCACGCGTTTTAACACATGGTAACGAATATTTGTCTCGCTTTGCTTATCTTGTTCACTAATGCGTGGTGTCACCATAAATCGATCTAGTACATCATCTTCACTAAAAATTGGTGGGAGAGCTTCAATAAAAGGATTTTGAATATATTCGGGAAGCAGTTGTTGCTTATAGTGAGCTTCCTCCATATCGCCTTTTAAGACGACATTATTCATCTTTTCCAAATTCCTCATCTCGCTTTCTCTTCAACTTTTCCATAAGACGTGAAGGTGACTTCTCTTCCTTTTGTTCTTCTAATTTTGTCCTAGATACAAAATCTATAACCTCTGTCGGCTGCTCAGCTACAGAAGAGGGAAAAGATAAATCGAACTTTTCTTCCTCCCGATTAACTTGTTTTTCATTTACTTTATTTTCTCTAATCGCCTCTAGCTTCTCTTTTTTACTCGTTGGTTGATGCAATGCCTTTTTCTTCTTTTTCTCAGCTCCCCTAATAATTTGCTCCATCATTGCGTCTGCATTAATAGTCAATTGCACTTGCTTTGAGCGTTCCTCTTCTTCTAGCTCATTTCTTAGTTGATGCTGAAAAACAACATCCTCTAAAAAATCCAATTTATATTGTTTACTTGGCTCTAGCAAAATACATGTTTCGTAGTCCATACCATTGTCACTTGGGATGTAAATTTTATCTATAGAACGTGGATCATACACAATTTCAATGCTTTTATTTTTCAACTTGGCATACCACTGTTCCTCTATAGCACGTTTTGAACCATATAATAAATTTTTAAATTTTATACCAGCTCTTGAAATAGTCGCCTTCTCACGTGGTAGTACATTCAATCGTAAAATATTTCTATCTATTGTACGCAAACGGCCTTTACGGTTTTGAATGCCCCAATTCCATAAATTAATAGGTGTTGGTACAATTCCATCTGTTATCATTTCTTTTTCCATTGGATATTTATCAATAATCTTATGATTGTGTTGTAGCACCATTGTAATAATTAATGAAGTGAATTCTTTTAAGTTCAATGTAGCGTTTAACCGATAATCTATGTCTCCACGTTCTCGGTATTCCTTTTGAATTGCACCTGGCGCTTTTTGTTTTACTTTTCCGTTGAACGTCCTAAATTTACGCTCAACAATCCCTTTTAAATCACCACGATAAGCCGTTGTATTTTCAATTTTTACATTCAAATTATTAATCAGCCCAGCTACTGAATACCCTTCAAATTCCCCTCTATCTGCAATGATAATTTCAGGTAAATGATACGTCGGCCATTGTTCTTCTGTAATCTCAATATCATATTGCTTACAAAATTCAACCTTATCAGCAATCATATTATCCAGTGCCATCATTGCACCTATCCATGATGGTCCCTCTAAACCAACATAAATTCCCGTAATAATACGTGAGTAGACATCTACGACTGCATAAACAACAGGTCTACCAATAACTTTATTTACATCATAAGAGCTTACTAAATAGATATCTGCAGCCGTTGCATCAATTTGAAAACGCGTCCCTGGACCATTTGTTTCTACTTTAGAATTACTAATAAGTGGTCGATGCTTTAACTCATATTCCTTAGTACTTTGACGGAATTCAATATCTTTCTTAGGATCTTCAAACTTTTTGAACCAGTAGTAAAATTGCTGGTAGGATGGTATACGATTCGCTTCCCAAATTCGATATTGAAGCTCTCCGTTTTCTTTATAACGTTCCGAATAGAAATCACGCAAAATGAAATGATACACATCTTTTAATGAGTAGTTATTCGTTTTACGATAATATTTATTAATGGCATGTTCAAATTGTGTTTTAATCTCATCCGTTATATTAATACCACTTCGGTATTCACCATTTACTGTTACTCTACGTGGTCGTCCAACCTTATCCTCACTTAGATTTTTTGTTTTTCCTCGACCACCTGAGTTTGCATAATCAGGTAACATGGCATTTTTATTCATACCTCGCTGCCAATAGCGACTAAGTATCTTTTTAACTTTTGTTGGAGTAACATCCAGCGTAGTTGCAATCTCTTTAATTTTTGTTTCCCTACCACTTTTTTGGAGTAAATTTCCCATATGTTGAACGCAATTCATTTGAATAATTTCCCAGTCTGTATTACGTTTGTAAATTTGAACCTCGGTTAATTCTTCCTCCTTCACAACACGTGCAAAGGGATCAGTTATAAGAAGCCACTCTTTTTGTTCAATATCGGTTAATAATGAGGAATACAGCTCTTTTTTGGGCATAGATGTGTTAGCGTCAATATTGACAAAATACACATAGGATTCTTCGATTTCAATAATCCGAATACGAGTTGAATCTTTTACAGATTGAAGTACTTGATTAATATATATCATCCGTATTTCACCTTTTCCAACTTACCTTCATCGATTGATTGAATGACAATAGGTTGTTCAACATTGAAAACCTCTGACATATCTATTCGTATAATTTTCTTTGCCAGTAAATGATAAAATAACGTCATTCCACTACCTACAGGCATATGCGTTTCTTTATCAAATACGTTTGTAATCTCTCTAATACTCAGACTTTCATTTAAGATCCTATGTAACAATGCCATTACTAAATCCTCAATATGTTGTTGATTTATATTTTGAAAAGCGTCGTAGCTTTGAATATCATAATAATCGTGAATATAGCTAATGTTCCGCGCCATTTCTTTAGGAATCTCTAGCTCTGTTACTATACCCCAATCAATTTGTCGTCTTTCCCAGTAAACTCGCTCTATTTCGAATTTCTCAAGAACTCGCTCATTTAAAAGATCATCCTTCATCTTTATTGTTCTCGCAACTTCTACTAATCCATCACCTTTATCTATAGTGAGGAGAAAATCAGTTGTCATCACAATTGGCTCATTCGTCTGGGGGTCTGTAGGATGTTTAATACCTAACTCATCAGCAATAACAATTGTTTCTTCTAATTGTAATAAGGGGAATTGTTCTCGAATATCCACAACATAATCAGAATACTCTGTCACAAAAAAATAGTTTCGCTCTAAATCCGATAGAAATTCATGTTGTCTATTTGTTTTAATACCTCTTAAGCGTGTAGACCTACCCAACGATGAAACATCCTGAATATTTAACCACGGTTTATAATCCGCACCTATTCCAGAACCTCGACCTTCTTTAATCCACTTCTCAACTTTAGATGTCCTAGTTCTTTTAGACATAAAAAAACACTCCTTTAGATTATAGTAATCTAAAGGAGTAAAACGGTGCAACTTTTTTAAAAACGGTATAACTTTATTTAAAACGATACATCTTTTTTAAAAACGGTATAACTTTATTTAAAATCTACATAAAGAAATACATTTATCATATCCACTACTCTACCGTAACTGATTTCGCTAAGTTACGTGGTTTATCTACGTCACAGCGACGGTGTAATGCTGCGTAATAGCTAATTAATTGCAGTGGAACAACGGCTACTAATGGTGTTAATAGCTCGTGAACAGAAGGGATAATTAATGTGTCGCCTTCCTCTTCTAAGCCTTCCATTGCAATGATGCAAGCGTTCGCGCCGCGCGCTACGACTTCCTTCACATTACCACGAATGTTTAATGCCACATCTTTTTGCGTTGCTAATGCGAATACTGGTGTGCCTTCTTCGATTAACGCAATTGTACCGTGCTTTAACTCCCCACCAGCAAAACCTTCTGCTTGAATATAAGAGATCTCTTTTAGCTTTAATGCGCCCTCTAATGATACGTAGAAGTCTACGTTACGGCCAATGAAGAATGCATTACGTGCAATTTTTAAGAAGTCTTCTGCGATTTGCTCCATTGTTTCTTTTGAATCAATGATTGTTTGAATGCCGTTTGCCACAATCGCAAGCTCTTGTTTTAAATCAAAGTCAATTGCTACACCTGTTTTCTTCGCAACTGCATAAGCTGCTACTGCTAAAACTGCTACTTGCGCTACATATGCTTTTGTAGAAGCAACTGCAATTTCTGGACCCGCATGTAATAATAATGTGTAGTCCGCTTCACGAGAAAGTGTAGAACCTTGTACGTTTGTTACTGTTAGTGCTTTGTAGCCAAGCTCTTTAATTTTTACTAATACTTGGCGGCTATCTGCCGTTTCTCCTGATTGAGAAATGAAAATAAATAATGGTTTTTTCGATAATAATGGCATGTTGTAGCCGAACTCACTTGAAATGTGTACTTCTACTGGAATACCTGCAATTTTTTCAAAATATTGCTTACCGATTAAACCTGCATGGTAACTCGTACCTGCTGCAATAATATATAAACGATCTGCCTCAGCAATGGCCTCTAAAATATCTGCGTCGATTGAGACATCATCGCCTTGCTCATAAGCTTGAATAATTTTTCGGATAACTGTTGGCTGTTCATCCATTTCTTTTAACATGTAGTGTGGGTATGTGCCCTTTTCAATATCAGAAGCATCTAATTCCGCTTTGAATGGTGCGCGCTCTACTGGGCGACCATCTAATGTTGAAATTTCTACTTTGTCTTTCTTTACGATTACTACCTCTTTATCGTGTAACTCGACAAATTGATCTGTTACTTGTAGCATTGCCATAGCATCAGATGCAACTACGTTGAACGTATCGCCTACCCCAACTAACAATGGAGATTTGTTTTTCGCTACGTAAATTGTTTCTACGTCTTCGTTATCTAATAGTGCTAACGCATAAGAACCATGTAATAATGATAACGTTTTACGGAATGCTTCAACTGTTGATAAGCCTTCTTTTGCAAATAAGTCCACTAGCTGAACGATTACTTCTGTATCCGTATCTGACTGCATTTGGATGCCTTTTAAATACGCTTTTTGTAATAAGTGATAGTTTTCGATTACCCCATTGTGTACTAATGTGTAACGACCTGAAGCACTCGTATGTGGATGTGCGTTTAAGCGGTTTGGTACACCGTGTGTTGCCCAGCGTGTATGACCAATCCCTACATTTGCTTCTACATCTTCGTCTACTGCCTTACGTAAATCCGCAATACGACCTTTTTCTTTGAAGATAGTAATACCTTCTTCGTTATGAACAGCAATACCAGCTGAGTCATAACCACGGTACTCTAATTTCTCTAAGCCTTTTAATAAAATTTCCTTCGCGTCTAATACGCCGTTATATCCTACAATCCCACACATAATTTCGTTTCCTCCGAATCAATCGGCTACATCCTGAATGTTTTTTGCAATAAGAAAACAGACTACACTCTGCCCTTTTGCCCATTCGCTTCAAGCACTCAACGAATGGTGATGAGTTACTCTGTTTAGTAAATGCATCACTACTGTTGGCGCTTTTTTGTAAGAGAGGATGTAGCATACGATAATTTTTTTGTATTATGCCTTTTCGTCTTCTTGTGCAGCAGATTGCTCTACTGTTTTAAAACGAAATTACAACCGGGCATATGCGGTCGGGAGGTACCCGCCGAAATTTCGATAAACCTCCACCTCGTCAACTAAGGATTACATGGTCCGCTCTATTTCCTTAGCTCAGGCGCTATTATTGTTTTTCCGATTTTTTTTGCGCAATTATTCACTCCTTTTAGCGCACTTGCAAGCTATTAATCTCACAAGTATTTTCATCATACATTAAGTATATTTCATTCGTCAAATAAAGGTCCATGATGGGGGCAATTCAGCAAAAATACCTCGCTTCAATCATTTAAGCGAGGCATTTTCTCAAACAAATCTTGTATTTTTAAAGACCCTTTTCTTCTAAAAGCTTCACAATTTCTCGGTTGAATGCTGGTAAATCATCCGGTGTTCGGCTCGTGACAAGCTGCTTTTGACAGACGAAAACCTCTTCATCATGATAGGTTGCACCCGCATATTCTAAATCAACTTTAATTGATTTGTATCCTGTTGTATCGCGACCTTCTAATGATTTTGCTGTTATTAACAATTGTGGCCCATGACAGATAGCAAATACTGGCTTCATTTCATCCATGAAATGCTTTGTAAATGCGACAACACGGTCATCATCGCGCAGTAAATCCGGTGAAAATCCACCTGGGATAAACAACGCATCAAAGTCTGCAGGATTTACATCTGCTACGCCTTTATCAATTTGTACCGTTGATTCACCGCGCTTACCTTTCACTGACTTATTCCCTTCTTTGTCAATCGTCACAAGTATATGGCCTGCAGCCTCTAGTGCCTCTTTTGGACTTGTGAATTCCACATCTTCAAACTTATCTGTAATCAATGTTGCAATCTTTGCCAATGTAAAACACTCCTTTGTATTTAAGGTACATTTAGATGAATTCCCTTTCAACAAGCATTTTAAACGTTCAATTTTGCTTCATCGCATCTATGAAAAAAGCGCTAGAAACAAATCAATTTGTTTCTAGCGCTCTAGTGTTTTTTTATTATTCAGCTAATCCCATTTCCGCGCGTACTACATCGGCAATACGGTTTACATAGTTTTCACAAGCTTCTTCTGTAGCTGCTTCGACCATTACACGTACTAAAGGCTCCGTGCCAGATGGGCGGACTAATACACGACCATTTCCAGCCATTTCTGTCTCTACCTCTGTGATGACAGCAGCCACTTTTTCATTTTGAGTTACTGCATGCTTGTCTGTCACACGAACGTTTACTAAACGTTGTGGGAAGATTGTCATTTCCGCTGCTAGCTCAGATAATTTTTTGTCAGTCGCTTTCATAATGGCAACGAGCTGAATCCCTGTAAGTAAACCATCACCTGTTGTATTGTAATCTAAAAATACGATGTGCCCCGATTGTTCGCCACCTACATTGTAGTTGTTAGCACGCATTTCTTCTACAACATAACGGTCTCCAACGGCTGTTTGAACACTTGTCATTTCATTTTCTTCTAACGCCTTGTAGAAGCCCATGTTACTCATAACTGTTGAAACAACTGTATTTTTATTTAAACGACCTTTTGCATTTAAGTACTTCCCAATAATGAACATAATTTGGTCACCATCAACGATTTTTCCTTCTTCGTCTACTGCGATTAAACGGTCCCCGTCACCATCGAACGCAAGGCCGATATGTGCACCACGCTCTACGACAAATGCTGCAAGCTTTTCAGGATGTGTAGAACCAACACCCTCATTAATATTTAAACCATCTGGTGAAGCGCCCATCGTTGAAATATCAGCTTCTAAATCTGCAAATAAATGAGTTGCTAAAGCCGATGTTGCACCGTGCGCACAATCTAATGCGACATGTAGACCGATAAAGTCTTCATCAACTGTTTGTTTTAAGTATGAAATATATTTTTGACCACCTTCGAAGTAGTCTGTAACTGATCCAATGGCAGCGCCTACTGGACGCGGTAATGTATCTTCTTCTGCATCAATTAAGCTTTCAATTTCTGCTTCTTGTGCGTCTGTTAATTTAAAGCCGTCTGGGCCGAAAAATTTAATGCCGTTATCTGCGACAGGATTGTGTGATGCTGAAATCATGACACCCGCTTCTGCATTCATCACGCGCGATAAGTATGCGACACCTGGTGTACTGATGACCCCTAATCGCATTACTTCTGCACCGATTGAAAGTAGACCCGCAACTAATGCGCCCTCTAACATTTCCCCAGAAATACGTGTATCACGTCCAATTAATACTTTCGGGCGATCTTTTGCATCCTTCGTTAACACGTAGCCGCCAATACGACCTAGTTTAAACGCGAACTCTGGTGTTAGCTCACTATTAGCGACACCACGGACGCCATCTGTTCCGAAATATTTACCCATTACTTTTTCTCTCCTTCAACGCTTGACATTTCATACGTTTGTTTAAATTATCCGCCTCATCAAGCGGATGCTCGTTCATACATTGCTGTAATTCAGTTGTTTCCCTCTGCTTCGTCTACATTCGTATCTGCATCAACTTGGCTATCCGTTGACTCCTCTATATTGACTTGCTCACTAATTACGGTTGCATGAATCATAATTTTATTTTTTGATAATTTTGTTGCGCCAGTAGGCATTGCTACCTCAAACTCATATGAACCTGATTCTGTAATTTTAGCTAGATCCACTTCTACTTCTACATGATCTAGAACATCTAATGATGCCTTTGTACCAAAAACAGCGATTTTTGAAGGCTCCACTGTTAACTTTTCAATTGTTACACCTTCATTAGCTTCCCCTATTTCTTTAATTGTAAGCGGGAGCTCTCGACTATATTCATTAATCTCTACTTGTACTTTTATTTTTTCAGGATTAATTCGTACATCAAGCTTATTTAAATCTCTATCTAAAACTTTTACAGTAGTTTCTTGCTCAAATGATTTGTTTAATCCCTTTTCACCTGTAACAGTGGCTTTTACATAGCTTATGCTATCAATGACACTTTTTGCTCCTGTAATGGATACACGGCCAGGCTCAGCTTTCATACCCTTTACGAAGTGATCCTCTGCCACAAGGCGATTGTTCATCTCTGGCTCAACACGAAACTCTTCTGTTATTTTCTCTTCTATTTCAATATTGATTGTTCGTGGTTCAATTGCCACTTCTAGTTTTTCAGAAAAGTTTTCTTGCTGTATTGTAACGCTATGTTCGCCAATTAACAATGAGTTTAAATCAACAAAAACTTTAAAATCCTTTTCAAGCTTTGTTTTTAATACAATTGGCGTCGGTCCAGAAATTTTCACATCAACTGTTTCTGGTACACCAGTGACGAATAAATTCTCGTCATCATAATACACTTCTAATGGGACATTTGTAATAACATCTGTCTCATTTGATGTACCATTTTCATTTTGACGATTGGCTTCTGTTTGAATATAAAAGAATAATAATCCTGCTAATAAAAGTGATGCTATACGTAGCATCCACGGGCTATCGAATAACTTATCCATTCTTCTTCCCTCCCCAAGTCCACTTAGATGCTAAGTTAGAATCTTGCTCAGGGCCAAACCACATTTTACGTAGTAGCTCTTCAAATTCCTGTATAGAAATATTGCGGTGCAAGTTGCCATTTGCCGTAATACTTATGGCACCTGTTTCCTCAGAAACAACAACTGTTATAGCATCAGTCACTTCACTCAAGCCAAGTGCTGCTCGGTGACGTGTCCCTAGCTCCTTTGAAATAAACGCACTTTCTGAAAGTGGTAAATAACATGCTGCAGCTGCAACTTGATTTTTTTGAATAATGACCGCACCATCATGGAGTGGCGTATTTGGAATAAAAATATTAATCATCAGTTCTGAAGAAATTTGAGCATCCATTTTAATACCCGTTTCTACATATTCATTCAGACCTGTTTCTCTTTCAATGGAAATTAACGCACCAATGCGACGTTTTGCCATGTAACTAACAGATTTTTTCATCGCTTCAATTAAACGATTTTGCTCATCATCTTGCTGATTATTTGTCCGCTGAAAAATTTTCCCTCGTCCAATTTGCTCAAGTGCCCTACGTATTTCTGGCTGGAAGATAATGATGATGGCTAAGAAACCCCAATCGATGACTTCTTGTAATAACCAATCTAACGTGTCTAACCCTAACACATAGGTAGCCAATTTTGCTAAAACAATAACAAATAGACCATTTAATAACTGTACTGCTTTTGTTCCTTTGATCAGGGTTAATGCTTTATAAATTACGTACCACACGAGCAGTACGTCTAATAATTTCAATATCACTTCGATTGCTGTGATATCTGTAAATTGCTCAATTATTTGCACGTGGCATCCCCCACTTTTAATAGCTAATCCATACTGCCTTTAGTATAGCACAATTTGGCAGTAGATTAACTTTCTCAAAGAAAAAAGTCTACTCAAACGAGTAGACTTTGCTTTCTTTTATAGAACGTCATTTTTTAGTAAAAAGTTTCAACATTATTCAAATAACCCAACAAAATCATTAAATCCACTTTTAATGTTGTACCATAGCCATTCAAACACTTCGTCAATTTCTTCCACTTGCCCTGTCACAACTGCTGTCGATGCCATGTAATTGCCGTTAATCACAGTTACATTCCCATCAACTTCACCTTCAATGACAATATCCCCATTTTTTACGACGATATCTCCTTTTACAACTTCACCTGCTGGCACCGTTACGGTTTGGCCATCTACAACTAAATTAGGTTGCTTTGTAACAGAGAATTGATTGTCATTTGAGTAGTTACCTAGCAATGTAGCACTCATGAATAAGCAAAATACAGCTGCTGCCACTAACACTGGATGCTGGCGGAACCAACGTTTTATGCCGACAGAACTTTTGCGTTTCGGTAAACGACCTATTACTTGTTCCTCAAAGCCAGGAGGGGCAGTAATATGCGCTGCACTCTTGATAAACGCAACCGTGTCACTTAATTCATGCATATGTTGTTGGCAATCAGGGCATGTTTGTAAGTGAAGCTTCAGCTGTTGCTCATGCTCACGACTAATATCACCATCTAAATATTCGTGCATATAATTGACGAATTCTGATGCACACGTTTTCATGCGTATCGTCCTCCTATAAATTATTTAACTGCTTTCGTAAAGCTTCTCGTCCACGGTGGATACGCGTTTTTACCGTCCCTAGTGGCATATCTAAAATTTCACTAATTTCTTGAAGCGACATTTCTTCAATATATTTTAAAACGATTACCGAACGATATTTGTCTGGTAAGCGGCTGATTTCATATTGGATACGATCTTGAAGCTCCATTTGCTCAACGGCTTCCTCAGGAAGTTGTTCGTCTGCAGCAATTTGTGAGTACATATCAAGACCATCCGTACCGGCGACCTCAGCATCTAAATAATAATCTGGCTTCTTCTTTCGTATACGGTCAATACAAAGATTCGTTGCGATTCGGTAAAGCCATGTAGAAAATTTCCTTTTTTGGTCGTAAGAATGTAAGTTAATATAAGCACGTATAAAAGCTTCCTGTGCAATATCCTCCGCTTCTTGTTTGTTACCAAGCATCCGGTAACATACTTGATACAGCTTGTGCTGGTAGAGGTTAACAATATCGGCATATGCGTTTTGATCACCTTTAAGCACTTGCTTTATTCTTTTATTCACTAACGCATCCATTGTCTTTTCTCTCCACCTTTTTAGCTGTTCTATATTTACGGTTAGGTTGCCAAAAGGTTTCACTTTTAACGTAAAACTTTTTTGAAAAAAAGGCTACATTTCAACCACCGCAAAATCCGTTATTTATTATAACAAATTTCTCGGTAAAGAATGGGATATTTTTCAATTTTCACACTAAAGTTTCCCCAAATAACGAACCAATCAACGCGACCGCAACATCTGCTGTTTTATTGCGCTCATCTAAGATTGGATTTACCTCTACAAATTCTGTCGATGTAAGGAGGCCTGACTCTTGTATCATTTCCATTGCTAAGTGGCTTTCCCTGTACGTAATCCCACCTGCTACTGGCGTCCCTACACCCGGTGTATACAATGGATCTAAAGCATCTAAATCCAATGATAAGTGAAGCCCATCAATTTTACGCTCTTTAAAATATTTTATTGTTTCTTCCATTACATAGGTCATTCCTAAACGATCAATTTCATGCATTGTATACACTTTAATGCCGCGCTCTTTAATAAGAAGACGTTCACCCTCATCAATTGAGCGACCCCCAATAATAACAATGTTCTCCTGTTTAATTTTTGGTGCACCATGTAAAATTGACGTCAATCTTTCATGACCAAGACCTAAGCTTGTTGCAAGCGGCATACCATGGATATTTCCAGAAGGAGTTGTTTCGGGTGTATTTAGATCTGCATGAGCATCAAACCAAATAATGCCCATATTCTCATATTTCATAGAAAGGCCTGCTAACGTCCCAATTGCAATACTATGGTCGCCACCAAGCACTAAAGGAAATCTATTCATTTCAAGTACGTCTCGCACTTTCTCAGCTAATGCTGTGTTAACCTTAACTACCTCATCTAGGTTTAAAAGCTTTTCATCCACTTCACTTAAAACATCTCGGTCTACTACTTGAATATTGCCTTCATCCTCGACATCGTACCCAAGCATAACTAAACGATGTTGTAACCCCGCATATCGAATTGCGCTTGGACCCATATCGACTCCACGCCGTTGTTGACCATAATCACATGGTACGCCAATAATTGAAACTTCTTTTTTCTCCATGATTGTCATCTCCCAATTGTGCTCAAATAAGTCTCATACTTCCCTTTTCTCATCTCCACTATTACTCTTACATCAAATTCGAGACAAGGTTATCATTTCCCTTTTTGAACGCAAAAAATCCTTTACTAAGTATTTTAAGTAAAGGATTGGATTTTTATATTTAAGTACACTTCATATTATAATTATAAATGAAAAGTGAGCCATGAAGGACTCGAACCTTCGACCCTCTGATTAAAAGTCAGATGCTCTACCAACTGAGCTAATGGCTCATAAAAAATAAAAAAAATGGCTGGGGTACTAGGATTCGAACCTAGGCATGACGGAATCAAAATCCGTTGCCTTACCGCTTGGCTATACCCCAATCATTTAATTAGATGGTGGAGGGGGACGGATTCGAACCGCCGAACCCTAAGGAGCGGATTTACAGTCCGCCGCGTTTAGCCACTTCGCTACCCCTCCGACATAAGTACAACACTGTTAAAATAATGGTGGAGGATGACGGGCTCGAACCGCCGACCCCCTGCTTGTAAGGCAGGTGCTCTCCCAGCTGAGCTAATCCTCCATACGTAACAAGTGTTATTTTTATTTTTTTATGAAGCCTTAAATGGTGACCCGTACGGGATTCGAACCCGTGTTACCGCCGTGAAAGGGCGGTGTCTTAACCACTTGACCAACGGGCCATTCGTAATAATCTTTGTCCTCTTTAAGACAAGATTTATAATATCATCTTTTCTCTGTTAGCGCAACTCTTTTTTTGAAACTTTTTTTAAAATATTTATTTTCTATTTAAACTTGAATTTTTTCTAAAAATAAGCAAAAAAATGGCTCCGAAGGTAGGACTCGAACCTACGACCAACCGGTTAACAGCCGGTTGCTCTACCACTGAGCTACTTCGGAACGTTACTATATTATGTATGTACTTCAACATTCTTTTGAATACATTTATTATTATAACAACGAAAGAAATTTATACAAGAGGTTTTTTATAATTATTAGAGTATTTTTCGATATTTTTCGAATTTTTTGCTTAAACGAGAATTTTTTTGCTGTACTACTAATATCTAGGGAGATCCCCCAAAAAATAAAGCTGAATTCTCGCTTTGAATCCAGCATTTTTCTTATTTTACTTAATAAATTGAACTATTTTTTCTATTAATCCACTTGCTAATGGAAGTGACGGATTTGAGTAGCTCGCTACATTTTCTTCTCGGTCAACAGAAACATCTTTTAATACGTGATTCATTTTTTCAAAATAATAAACCGTCGCATCAGGCTTTGCTGCTTTTAGTGCTTGCCCATCTTCTTTTGTCACTTGGATATCATTTTCCCCTTGTATGATTAGAACAGGTACCTTAACTTTGCTTAACTCATTTTGAGGTGCGTATTTTAACCACGAGATCAAATACGGTTGTACAGATGGCCTAAATAGAGATTGTAATTCAGCTGATACGTTCGTAACCTTTTCTCCTGCCTTTAACTTTTCTAAAGTAGCTTTTGCCTCTGTCAACAAATTCGGTGGTAAGTTTGATGTTAATTGCTCATTTAAAATAATATCTGCTGCTCTTCCGGCTCCTGCTAAGAGTGTTAAAGAAGCTATGTCTACTTTATGCGCAACTAAGGTCATAATTAGTGCCCCTTCGCTATGCCCTATTAAATGTATTTTATTAAAACGGTCATCTTCTTTCACATAGTCAATAATGGATTCTACATCTTCTACATAAGCTTCCAATACTAGATTTTCTTCCTTAGTTAGTAACGCTCTATTCTCACCAATCCCCCGTTTATCAAATCGAATTGAAGCAATACCCTGTTCTGCTAATTCTTCTGCAATCATCTTTAAACTATTATTCGAGCCACCACCTAATGTATTGCCATCTTTATTTGTTGGTCCTGAACCAGCATGGATAATAACAATTTCACCAGTAGGTTGTTCTGGCATTTGAAGCGCTACCTTTAAATCTCCACCCTTTACAGGAATGGCTAGGGAGTCATAGGATAATGGCTGCTCTTTATAGATCTTTAATTTTAGCGGAAACGACTGTCCGTTTTGCGTAAACGTTCCAATAATTTGATCTCCAACCAATTCCCCGTCAATTTTTATAAGGGCACCTGCTAAATCAATTTGAATGGCTACACTTGTATCATCATATTTTATCGATTCAAATGGAAAATCAGTTAAACCTTGTACAGGTACTGACATGCTTCCTTTATCTTTCCCTAGCGTTAATATAATTTCTAAAGGCGCCTGAGGAATGTCGATCATTCCTTGCCACTTACCGAGCATCACGTTTGACACTTCCATCTCTCCCTCCTCCTTCACTAATTCTGTAGACGAGTTCGATTGCTCCTCTTTTGATTCATTTTCTCCACATGCAGTTAATAATAGTGACATACTTGCTAAGCAAATAATTCTTTTCATAATTCCCTTCCTTCCAATATAGCTTTACCATTTTTACGGAAGTAATAGGAAAAAGTTTCAAGTATGTTATAAATAAAAAAGATCAAGGTAGTCTATACCATGATCTAAAATACTATATGATATTACGTGCAACAAACGCCTCAAGCTTAGTGTAATTGCTCACATTGGAATTACAACTTTCGACATTATCACAAATATAATTACTATATGATGTATAAGCATCTGCCTGCCCCTTTACAGTAGCCGTAAACAAATGAACATCACTATGCTGATTACAAATCGCACAAACACCCTTAATAGGCTTTTGAAGCTTTACCACACCTCTTAAGCCAATATATTCATCTTCTTTCTCTATTACGATATATTGGCGATGCGTACTTACATCAAGCCAAGATAAATAGCTAATGCCATACCAATTTACTCTCTCTAAATTAGGTAGTCTTAGCTTTTTCTCTTTTCGAAATAACTTTTGTAGTTCCTTTTCCGAGATTGCTTTAAATGGAACTGTGTAGGCTTTTAAGCTATTAATAAAGAGTTCTGCTCCTATAGTTTCTGAAATAGTTTCAACTTCGGACAGGATTGTTTCATCCACTACTGTTAAATTTTCACGAAGTTCTGCTGTAGCGAGCCCTCGAACAGTATTAATTATATGAGGATCTTTTGAGGTCATATAAGCAGACAAAATTTTGTTAACTTGTTTTTCAATTAATCTTACATCAGCAACGGTTAAAAAGGGTATAGTCATTTCACATTCCTCCCATCTTGCTTATTATCATTGAAAATGAATTGAAACGCCATTAAAAGTATATATGAATTTTAAATGAGTTATTGATGACTACTATTTTAAATAATTTATAGATGAAGTATAAAAGAAAAGGCAAAGAGGAGGATAACTAATATTTTTTGTACAAAATAAAAAAGCCACTACTGATAAAATCAGCAGCGACTTTTTGAGCGAAGCGACGTCCTACTCTCGCAGGGGGAAGCCCCCAACTACCATCGGCGCTAAAGAGCTTAACTTCCGTGTTCGGTATGGGAACGGGTGTGACCTCTTTGCCATCATCACTTCACTATGAAAGTTTGTTCTTTCAAAACTGGATAAACGTTTCATTGAATTATGCAATAAAATGTGGTTAAGTCCTCGACCGATTAGTATTCGTCAGCTCCATACGTCACCGCACTTCCACCTCGAACCTATCTACCTGATCGTCTTTCAGGGGTCTTACTTACTTGCGTAATGGGAAATCTCATCTTGAGGGGGGCTTCATGCTTAGATGCTTTCAGCACTTATCCCGTCCACACATAGCTACCCAGCGATGCCTTTGGCAAGACAACTGGTACACCAGCGGTGTGTCCATCCCGGTCCTCTCGTACTAAGGACAGCTCCTCTCAAATTTCCTACGCCCACGACGGATAGGGACCGAACTGTCTCACGACGTTCTGAACCCAGCTCGCGTACCGCTTTAATGGGCGAACAGCCCAACCCTTGGGACCGACTACAGCCCCAGGATGCGATGAGCCGACATCGAGGTGCCAAACCTCCCCGTCGATGTGGACTCTTGGGGGAGATAAGCCTGTTATCCCCGGGGTAGCTTTTATCCGTTGAGCGATGGCCCTTCCATGCGGAACCACCGGATCACTAAGCCCGTCTTTCGACCCTGCTCGACTTGTAGGTCTCGCAGTCAAGCTCCCTTATGCCTTTACACTCTTCGAATGATTTCCAACCATTCTGAGGGAACCTTTGGGCGCCTCCGTTACCTTTTAGGAGGCGACCGCCCCAGTCAAACTGTCCGCCTGACACTGTCTCCTACCCCGCTAAGGGGCATGGGTTAGAAGTTCAATACAACCAGGGTAGTATCCCACCGACGCCTCCTTCGAAGCTGGCGCTCCGAGATCTCTGGCTCCTACCTATCCTGTACAAGTTGTACCAAAATTCAATATCAGGCTACAGTAAAGCTCCACGGGGTCTTTCCGTCCTGTCGCGGGTAACCTGCATCTTCACAGGTACTATAATTTCACCGAGTCTCTCGTTGAGACAGTGCCCAGATCGTTACGCCTTTCGTGCGGGTCGGAACTTACCCGACAAGGAATTTCGCTACCTTAGGACCGTTATAGTTACGGCCGCCGTTTACTGGGGCTTCAATTCGCAGCTTCGCTTGCGCTAACCACTCCTCTTAACCTTCCAGCACCGGGCAGGCGTCAGCCCCTATACGTCACCTTACGGTTTTGCAGAGACCTGTGTTTTTGCTAAACAGTCGCCTGGGCCTATTCACTGCGGCTCTCATGCGCTTGCACGCTCAAGAGCACCCCTTCTCCCGAAGTTACGGGGTCATTTTGCCGAGTTCCTTAACGAGAGTTCTCTCGCACACCTTAGGATTCTCTCCTCGACTACCTGTGTCGGTTTGCGGTACGGGCACCTCTCACCTCGATAGAGGCTTTTCTTGGCAGTGTGAAATCAGGAACTTCGCTCATACGAGCTCGTCATCACAGCTCAA